>CAZYQV010000518.1:0-5150 GCA_964649775.1 uncultured Rikenellaceae bacterium | reverse complement strand
TACGAGATGTACAAACGGGCGGAGGTGCTCGGCATGATCTCCGACAGGATGCGGCCGGTGGCGGTGGCCGGCACCCATGGCAAGACAACCACCTCGACGATGATCGCGCATATCCTGAAACAGTCGGTGCTCGACTGTACTGCTTTCCTGGGGGGGATCAGCAAGAACTACGGGAGCAACCTCCTGCTGGGCGAGAGCCGCTGGGTCGTCCTGGAGGCCGACGAGTTCGACCGCTCTTTCCTGCACCTGCACCCTTCGCTGGCCGTGGTCACCTCGATGGACCCGGATCATTTGGATGTCTATGGTAATGCCGAACACATGCGGGAGTCGTTCCATCAGTTCATGGGGCAGGTGCGTGAGGGTGGAAAGATACTCGTGCACAACAGTCTGGAAGTGAACAGACAGGTGAACAGCCGGGTCGACTGGTTCACCTACGGGCTGGAGGGAGAGGCCGACTACAGGGCGTCGGAGCTGCGTTTTTCCGACGGCTACCATCTCTTCACCGCCCACACCCCCGAGGGTGCTGTCGAGGGTGTCCGTCTGGGCCTGCCGGGGCGGGTGAACGTGGAGAATGCCCTGGCCGCCATTGCTGTGGCCCACCTGCTGGGGGTGTCGGATGAGAGCATTGCCCGGTCGTTGTTCCTTTTTCAGGGTGTGCGCCGCCGTTTTGATATCAGGGTGCGGAAAGGAAAATATGTGTATATCGATGATTATGCCCATCATCCTTCGGAGCTGCGGGCAGCCATCGGCTCGGCACGCGAGATGTTCCCGGGGAAAAAGATCACGGGCATCTTCCAGCCTCATCTGTACAGCCGTACCCGTGACTTTGCTGCGGAGTTCGCCGAGAGCCTCGGGATGCTCGACAGGATCATCCTCCTGCCGGTATATCCGGCCAGGGAAGAGCCTCTGCCGGGGATCACCTCGGAGATCATCCTGAGAAAAATAAAGAAGAAGGACAAAGCACTCATTGAGAAAGAAGAGGTGACCGCCACAATACGGAAGGACCCTCCCGAGGTGTTGATGACGCTGGGAGCCGGAGATATCGACAGACTGACGGATCCGCTCGAACAATTATACAGGGAACTGGCAAAGGATGAAACTGAAGAATAGCATAAAAAGGTTGTTGCGCATGGCCGGCTATCTGCTGTTCGTGGCAGGGCTGGCAGTGCTCCTCGGCATGATCGCCAGGCGTGAGCGACGTGTGCCGTGCCGGGCCGTGGAGGTGCATATACCCGACTCTCTGCAGCTTGGTTTTGTTACCGGGCAAGAGGTGAAAGCCCTGGTGATGAAGAGTCAGGGCACCTTCCTGGGCAAGCCGATGAAGAACATCGATACCCGGAAGATCGAGGAGGATCTGTTGCAACATCCTTACATACTGACGGCACAGGCCTACAAAGATGTGAGCGGCGTATTGCATGTCGAGATCCGCCAGCGCAAACCGGTGGTGAAGGTCTTCGGGGGAGGTGGGAAAATTATTTTTCTGGATGAACAGGGCTTCCTGCTGCCTTTCAGCAGCCGCTATCCCGTGCATCTGCTGGTGGCCTCAGGGAATATCCCTCTGCCGAAGGACAAAAGCAAAAACAGGACAGTGGACGAGCTCTCTGAGGAGAGCCCGCTGCACGACATCTACAAGATAGCCCTTTTCATTGAAAAAGATCCTTTCTGGAAAGCACAGATAGAGCAGATATGGGTGAACAAAAAAGGAGAATACAGGCTTACGCCGCGGGTGGGGTCTCATGCCATCATCCTGGGTGATGCGGAGGACCTGAAGGGAAAATTCAGGAAGCTGTATGCTCTCTATACCCATGCCCTGAACAACCTGGGATGGAACAGATATACACAGATCAACCTCACCTTTAAAAACCAGATCGTATGCACGCGCCGGTAAGCAACAGAACGAACAACACAAACAAAACAAATATCACGATTATGAAAGATCAGCAACCTATTGTCGCAGCCATTGACATTGGCACCACAAAGATCGTCTGCCTGGTAGGCAGGAAGAATGAGTCGGGCAAGATAGACATCCTGGCCCTGAGCAAAGCCCCCTCGACGGGCGTTAAGAGAGGGGTCGTCCTGAACATTGAGGAAACGGTGAATGCCATGAAGAAAACCGTCGAGGAAGTGAAGCAAAAGTCGGGGGTGATCTTCGATGAGGTATATGTCGGCATTGCCGGCCAGCATATACGCACCATCCAGAGCCGCGGTTATATCAACCGTGAGAGTGACGACGATGAGATCACCCGCCGCGATATTGAACGTCTTATCAGGGACATGGGACAGATCCCCGTGGATGTGGGGGAGGAGATCATCCATGTGCTCCCGCAAAACTTTATCGTCGATAACGAGACGGGAGTGAAAAACCCTGTCGGCATGTCGGGCCGGCGTCTGGAGGCCAACTTCCACATTGTTATCGGCAAGGTGGCTTCGGCGAAGAACATTGAGAAGTGTGTCAACCGGGTAGGGTTGAACGTGAAAGATCTTGTCCTCGAGCCGCTGGCCTCCTCCACGGCGGTGCTGACCAACGACGAGATGGAGGCGGGGGTGGCCCTGGTGGACATAGGAGGCGGCACGACCGATATCGCGGTATATTATGACAATGTGATCCGGCATACTGCCGTGATCCCCTTCGGAGGGAATGTGGTCACCAACGACATCAAGGAAGGGTGCAGCATCCTGCTCAAGCAGGCGGAGCTGCTGAAAACGACCTACGGCTCGGCCATGGGGGATATGGCTCCCGGCGATCAGGTGGTGACCATCCCCGGCATCGCGGGAAGGGAGCCCAAAGAGATCTCCTTCAAGTTCCTGGCACATATTATCCAGGCCCGCATGGACGAGATCCTGGAGGAGGTCAACTACCAGATCGAGGGATCGGGGGTGGCCAAAAAGCTCTCGGCAGGGATCGTGCTCACGGGAGGAGGAGCCCTCCTCAAACATCTCCCCCAGCTGGTACGGTACCGTACGGGTTATGACGTGCGCATAGGCCTCCCCAACCAGCGCCTGGGAGGAGAGCTGGCGGATGAGATAAACCGGCCGATGTACTCTACGGCCGTGGGCCTGATACTGGAGGGGTTCAAGCAGGAGAAAGAGAACAAAAAGCCCAGGACACAAAAGGTCTTCCGAGAGGAGACGGCCGGAGAAGAGACGGACAAGCAGGGGGAAGAGCTGCTCGAGGAGAAAGCAGGGGAAGAGGATGCGAACGGATCCCGCCTGATCAACAGGATGAAAAGAGTTATTGAGTCTCTTTTTGAAGAGGGAGGGGCTGAAATGGATGAAGAATAACCATAAAATCTATTGATATGAGTGATGAACTGAATTTTGATATTACCCCGGAGCGTTCCTCGATCATCAAGGTCCTCGGGGTGGGTGGCGGCGGCAGCAATGCCGTGAACCACATGTACCGTCAGGGTATCAAGGATGTGGATTTTGCTATATGTAATACGGATGCCCAGGCGCTGAATGACAGTCCCGTACCTGTGAAAGTACAGATAGGCGAGACACTTACCGAAGGGCTGGGTGCCGGCAACAAACCTGATGTGGGTCGGCAGGCCGCCCAGGAGAATCTTGACGAGGTGATGAAGGCCCTGGGGGACAACACCAAGATGGTCTTTATCACTGCCGGCATGGGCGGAGGTACCGGCACCGGCGCCGCCCCGGTCATTGCCAAAGCATGCAAGGAGAAAGGCATCCTTACCGTAGCCATCGTTACGATCCCTTTCTGGTTTGAAGGCAAGATCAAACACGACCAGGCAGTGGCCGGCATCGATGAGCTGAGTCATTATGTGGACTCCCTCCTGGTGATCAATAATGATAAGCTGCGGGAGATCTTCGGCGACCTCACCCTCTCTACCGCTTTCTCCAAAGCCGACAATATCCTTACCATGGCGGCCAAAGGTATTGCCGAGATCATCACGGTGCACGGGTATATCAATGTGGACTTCGCCGACGTGGAGACGGTCATGCGTGACAGCGGGGTGGCTATCCTCGGCTCGGGGACGGCAACAGGCGAGAACAGGGCCCTCACGGCCGTGGAGACAGCCCTCACCTCACCCCTGCTCAACTCCAACGACATCACCGGCGCCAAGAATGTGTTGCTGAACATTACCTCGGGCAAGAAAGAGATCACCATGGATGAGGTGGGAGAGATCACCGACTACATCTCCAACAAGACCGATCCCGAGTCGGTCGTGATCTGGGGAACCTGCACCGATGACGAGCTGGACGAAGAGATCACGGTCACGGTCATTGCCACCGGCTTCAATGCCAACAGCATCCCTGACCTCTCGGCCTATTACATCAGTAACAAGACCAAGGAGCGGCACCCCCTGCCTGATCCGGATGATCCTGAACTGGAGATCATCGATCCGGAAGGTAAGACGGTTATGGACATCGGCACAGGAGCCGGAGGGGTACAGCAGCAGATCCTCGATTTCAATGTGAAGGCAGTGACGGAGCCTTTCACCACCTCACCGAAGAACCCAAGACCGGTGACCGGCGGTGAGAGAACCCCGCGGGCCGACAGGGAGCGTCTGGAAAGCGTGAAGAACAAACACGAGATCGTGAAAGATACCTTTGAGACGACCAAGAAAGCAGACGACAGGATCACCCGTCTGGAAGAAGAACCGGCTTTCCGCAGACGTGCGGGAGAGGATATCGAAGAGTTGAACCAGACACCCTCCAAAAAGAAGATCTCCAAATATTCTTTGCTTCAGGATGAAGAGAACAAGGAGATCAGGCTGAGTGATGAGAACCCTTACCTTACCAACAATGTGGACTGAACGGCGGATAAGGGAATAAAAAAAACCGGGAAATGTTTCCCGGTTTTTTTTGTTCTGCTAATAGAACTTGGATCGTTCGTCTTTCACGTCGGCCTGTTTTTTCAAAGCCTCATAGGCTTCATAGTTGGCCCGTGTGATATATTCCGTTTTAAGGCGCATTTTCTCGAGGCTGAAGTCGGCCTTGGGCTCAGGGTCGGTCACGGAGGTGATGTTGACCACATACACTGCATTGAGTCCTTTGACAGGCGGGGTGAGGCGCTCAGGCGGCCATACGTAGGCGACGGCGTTCAGCGCAGGTTCGATGCCGGCGGCAGGGATCGTGAAAGAGTTGAAAGTGATGTCGCTGGCTTCCCGGATGCGGCTGTCTGTTTT
>CAZYQV010000517.1:0-7969 GCA_964649775.1 uncultured Rikenellaceae bacterium | reverse complement strand
ACAGCTCTTCTCCGTACCTTTCCTCAACTTCGACTATGCCATCGCCCCGCGCATCCTTTACGGTGACGGCCTCTTCTTCTTCATGCAGTTCGACTGGTACTACACCGACGCCTCCCTCTTTTTCATGGAGATGCCGGAGGTCTCCGGCGGCTATGCCACGCACAACGGCGGCGCGCGGTATATCCCCATGACCAACGGTGTGCGCAACCCCCTCCATGAGAAGCTCTTCATCACCGTCTCTTCCGACGTGCAGGAGGTGTTCCCCACGGTGGACAACCCGCCCTCGCCGATGCGTTCCCTGCAGGCAGACCGGCTGTGGCGCATCAACGGCAGCGCCGACTATGCTGCGCTGAAGGCCGAGGCCGACACCCTCCGCAGCCTGGGCATAGCGCAACTGACCATCCGCTACCACGAAGGTTTCTGGCGCGACGACGGTGAGAGCTACACCTTCCGTCTCGAGGCGGCCCCCGGCCGCGGCGGCAACAGCGCCGTGAAAGAGCTGGTGCAGTACATCGAGTCGAAAGGCTGGCGCGTGGGTCTCTACAGCAACTACACCGACCTGGCGCCGGTGAACCGCAACTGGGATCCCGACATGATGATGCAGGGTCCCCACGGCGGATGGACGGTGAGCTGGTCGCGCTGCTACGCCCCCAAGCCCATGCGGGCGCTGGAGTACGAGCGCACCTATGCCCCCCTCATCCATCAGATGTTCGGCAGCAACCACAGCTACTGTGACGTGCATACGGCCGTCTCGCCCATGTCGCGCGTCGACTACGACTGCCGCGTGCCGGGGGCCGCCACCTTCCGCCGCACCTTCGAGTGCTTCGGTCAGATCCTTTACAACGAGAAGCAGGCCTACGCAGGCCCCGTCTATTCGGAAGGGGCCAACCACTGGTGGTACGCCGGCCTCGTCGACGGCAACTACGCCAACGCCCGGCCTGCCCTCGACAAACGCCCCGTTTTCCCTGACTTCCAGCTGCTCAAGCTGCATCCCCTCGAGATGGACGCCGGCAACACACAGACTACCGGCCGCAAATACGTTGCCTACACCCTGGCCTATGGCAACATAGGCATCTGCGACGGCACCGGGGAGGAGATGATGCACCGCTACTACATGCTGCAGCCCCTGCAGGAGCACTATGTGATGGTGCCGGTACGGGAGATCGGCTATGAAAAGGACGGGAAGTTCTTTGATGCTTCGTCAGCCCTCGTAAAAGGACTCACAGAAGCCCCGCACCTGCATATCATTTACCGTTCCGGGTTTGAGGTATATATCAACTTCGGTGAAACGCCCTGGCACTTCCGGGCAGGCAAATATGACCTCACGCTGCCGCAGTACGGTTTCTTCGCCCGCAGCGGCGACGGTCGCACGCTGGCCCTGGCGGGCCGCGAGCCCTCCCTCACCGGCGGCACCGACGCCGACATCCTCATCAGCCCGGAGGTGGTCTACCTGGACAGCCGCGGTGCAGAGGTGAACGGCTCCCTCCTGGCAGGGAAAGGGAAGATCGCACTGAAAAAGGAAACCTTCGGCTGGGAGATCATCCCGGCACGCTCTTTCGTATCCTTCGCCTTCGACCCTTCCCTCACCGGACTGCAGGAGCAGTCCCTGCGTGTCGATGCGCTCGACCGCGAAGGAATGCCCCTGCCGGGGGAAGGGCTGCACCACAAGCAAGGCGTATGGTGCAGCGTCCTCCCCCGCCGCGGAGCCTGGAAATACCGTCTGGTACCCCTCCCGCGGCGATGAAGCCTCCCGGCGGCCGGCAGTCGGCACCGCTCAGAACTCCATACTCCCTTCCGCTGCCATCTTGTAGCGGAAGGTGATGTAACCGCTCTCCCCCTTGTCGTTGTAATAGTCGGTGAGCATGATCTTCACATAACGCCCCGCACGGCTCCTGACGACATACACATGCCGGCTGGGGAGATAGGTGGGAGGATAGGTGCTTAGATCGACGGTGAAAGCCGTCTCAAATGCCGGGTTAAGGAAAGTACCGACCATGATGGGGCCGTGCTCTCCCACGCCGGCAAAGAGGATACTGTCAATCCACACATCCTTGACAAAACCGGAAGAGGGAGCGGTGACCACCGTCTCCCAGTCGACCTCCCCCAGGTCGACAGCCCCCGCCTGTCCAGTGCCCGAAGCACCGCCGTTGAGACGCACATGGCGGCTGTGAAAAGCGATGTCCCACTCCGCGGATGTCTGGAAATTGGAAGAGTCGATGCCGCTCACCTCGGCATTCGTCTCAAAAGAGAAATATACCCACTTGTCCACACTTACATTGTCTTTGGTGGTGAGGCTGACCTCCTGATCCTTTGCCACCGGATTATCATCCTTCGAGCAGGAGAAAAAAGAAAAGAAGACAGCAAGAAAAAAAACGGTAATAATCAGATTCTTTGTTTTCATGATGATTGTGTTTTAGTTGTTGTTGATTTGTTGTTTTTTGTTGTTGAACAGTTCATCCACCCCGATCTCCATACTGATAAAAAACTTCCTGCCGGGGTTCATGGAGGTGTTGAAGCTGACCACGCCGGGCGTATGATCGAAGAGGTTATCCACGCCGGCCGTGAGGTTCACTCCGTGCAGGAAGTGCTGGCTGACACTCAGCCGCCAGATCGCCCAGGGATCGAAGTGCACAGGATAAAAGCCCTCGACATACTCGCCCCTGTACGTGAGGTAGTCGCTCATGACAAAGTGTTTGGCGCCGGTAATATTGACCGACAGGAGGGCATTGAGACGGTATGCTCCGCGGCGGAGACGGTAGTTCACCTTCACATAGCCGGTGTGAGGGCTGGCGGCCGAGACCAGCTCGCCCTGGGGTCTTTTGTCGTGAAGATAGCTGTACGCCCCGGAGACGATGAAATGCCGGCCCGCCCGGAGACGCGCCATCACCTCCGCGCCGCTGATCTCCGCCTCCCTCACATTGACATACTGATACACCGTCTGTCCCTCCCGCCAGACACCGTCGATCTTATCCTTCAGACGGTTGTAATAGCCTGTCACCGAGAGGTCGAGATGATCGCGGATAAACTCCACCGAGCCGGATAGATAATTATTCGTCTCGGGCCGCAGATGCTCATCGCCCCGGATGGTAAACCAGGCCACCGCCCAGTCGATATAAAGCTCTTTGAGCGACGGCGACCGGAAGCCGCGGGCATAGTTGAGGCGGAAAGTAAGGGGTCTCAGCCTGTACATCACCGAGACCTTCGGAGAGAGATGCGCGCCGTATGCAGAGTGTACATCGAGCCGCATCCCCGCCACAACATTAAGGGCTCCGGTGAGGTCGATATCGTCCTGGGCAAAAAGGATCCAGGTGTCACTGCTCTTGATGCCCGTCGTATCGCTGAACAGCTTGCCGGAGAAAAGGGATTCGGAGAAATACTCCGTGCCGGCGGTGATCTCCTGATGCTTTCCCGCACCGATGTTAAAGGTCAGCCGCGGGTCCACAAAGGTGTTGCGGTAGTTCACCGCCTGCTCCGCGAGCTTTTCATAACGGTCATACTTCGCATACCGGTCGTAGTTGAAAGAGGCCACAGCCTTCACACGTCCCCCCGGCTGCCAGACCATCTGTCCTCCGGCGGTATAGTCCATATACCGCTGGTGCACCTTGTCGGGCACAAAGTCATACTCGTCATGGTCGTAATAAGAGCCTCTCAGGGCGATGTCCAGACGGCTGGTCACCGGCACCGCGATCTTCTGGGTGATCTGCCGGTCGCGGTAACCGTTGATGCCTGTCGGGAAAGGATTGAGATACCCGGTGATCACCGTGTCGATATTGATGAACTCTTTCACCACCGGCTCTTTGTCGTAGAGCTTGTAAGCATCGAAGCTCTTTGCCACGACGGTGGTGCGGCTGCTGAGATGATCGCCCCGGAAACCGGCTGTCAGGTGAAGGTTGTAGTTTGTCCTGTCCAGATTTTTTTTAAAGGTGTACAGGTCATCTCCGTTTTCCAGGCCGGGGTAGTTGCGCTCGTTGCGTTCGCTCCATCGTCCGCCGGCGTTCACCTCCCAGCGTTTTCTGCTTTTTTTCGTGATGATGTTGATCACACCTCCCATGGCCTGCGAGCCGTAGAGGGCCGAGGCGGCTCCCTTCACCACTTCGATGTGGTCGATGTCGGCAGTATTGAGACGGGAGTAATCGACATTGTAGCCGGTCTCTCCGGCCAGCCGCTCCCCGTCGACGAGGATGAGGATGTTCTTCGCGCCAAGGCCCTGTATGTGCATGTCGGCACCAAAGCCGCTGCGACGGAACTCCACGCCGGGGACATCCTGCTCCAGCACATCGCGCACGTCGGTGAGGCCCCTGCCGGCAATATCCTGCGCCCCGATCACCTGAGTGATCACCGGCATATCTTTCAGCGCCTTGCGGCTGCGCGTGGCCGTCACCACCACCTGACCGAGACCGAAAACATCCTCCGCAGGGAAGAAGGTTATGTCCTCCCCGGCAACGACCGTGTCGCGTATCATACGGTATCCCACACAGGAGATTTGCACGACACAGCTGTCATCACAAAGATTACGGGCAAGACCGTAGCTGTTGGTGACGGCATACTGCCGGTGACCGTCGTGCAGTGACTCGAAAACGATGTTCACAGACGGCAGCGGCTGGTGCATCACACTGTCGAACACCCTCACCTCACCCTGCTGTGCCTGCACACTCCACGGCAGCACACCCAGCATGAGGAACCACAATGGCTTCATGTTGCGTATTTAAAAGATAAGAAAACGGGAAAAACTACACAGGAAAAACGCTCATGCAGGCAACGGAGGGGCACGCAAGGGCGTGCTCAGAAAAAAATAACGGTACAACGGAAGGATACCTGCGAGATACACATGACCGGTAATGAAAGGACGGTAATGCAATTTTACCGTAACAGTCAAAACAGCCCCGTCACCCGCCCCGGAATGATCCTCCTTCACTTTCTCATTCACCTTCTTGTAGACAGCCCCTTTGGGCGCCTTGGTGAACGGCTGATGCCAGTCGGATGTATTCTTCCCGTAGATCAGGTCCAGATGGAACTGGACCAGATCGCCGATCACCACCCACGAAAAAGCAAAGAAAAGTATGCCGAAAAAGATCTTTTCTTTGGTAGTTCTTATCCTCCGCATGCCGTCTGTAGGTATCACAAAAAATAATTTCGGACTACAAAAATGAAAAAATATTTTCCGGTTTGAAAATATTTTTCATACAAAGTTCGGGAAACTTTCTCAGTATCCAGATAATCAGTAATAATACATATATCTGTATATCAAGATAATTTAATAACTTCTGAAGGAAACCAGTCCATACCAACTACGTAGTTACCTACGTAGTTACCTACGTAGCTGTGAAATTCACAACTTCCATTATACACTCATTGTCTGACACATACAAACATTACAAGCAGGAATATTGCTCATATATTCAGGTAACTGATGAATAAGAAATAGTTTTTTTATAAATTGAGGATTTAATCAAAAAGCCAGAGTCATGGAAAACAATCAGTCAGCCGGGGTGATGCAGCTTCGCCGTTTGCGGATGTTGCACCGGGCCATTTTTTTCTCGTTGTTGTTCTTTTTTCTGATCACCCTGTTGCTCAACTTTCTCAACGGGGGACCGATGTATGACGACCGGGATTTTGCGGAAGTGTTGTTGTATGCCAACCTGGTCATGCTGGCGCTGGCGCTGCCGGCCGCCGGCATAGTCTTCCGCAAGAAAAGGAAAGAGATCCCGGCAGAGGCGGACCTTACCACAAAACTGACCCTTTATCAGTCGCCTTTTGTGATCCGTCTGGCATTGTGGGAGGTACCGGCCATGGCTGCCGTGATCTTTTTCATGATGACCGGCATGGTCGTTTTCGCGGGTATCCTGATCTTCATGCTCGTGGTTATCCTCCTCGGCGCACCGGGCAAGGGAACCCTTCTTCACGACCTCGAACCGGAGGGCAGGCAACGCGAGGAACTGCTGCAGATGATGGAGGAACGATGATCCTCTTCCGCCGGAAAACAAACAGGAGATACAGCATATAAGGACCACCCGCCTCTTTCCGTCAGAAAAAAAGATCCGAATCCTTCCCCGGAATGAAAAATAGGTCTAATTTTACCGGGAACAAAAAGATGATATCATGAAGACGCTGCTGAAGAAGACCGGAATTTTGTTTTTCCTTCTGTCTCTCCTCGCTTTTTCCGTTCCGCCGGCCAGGGCCTGCACCAATATCCTGGTGAGCCGCGGGGCCACCGTCGACGGGTCGGTGATCATCACCTATTCGTGTGACGGGGAGTTCCTGCCGCATCTGCGGTATACGCCGGCGGCCGACCACGGTCCGGACGAGTACCTGGAGTTCAGGGACCGCAACGGCCACATACACCGCGTGAAGCAGGTAGCACACACTTATGCCGTGGTGGGGCTGATGAACGAGCACCAGGTCTCTTTCGGCGAGACCACCTTCGACGGGCGGCCTGAGCTGCAGAACCCCGACGGTGCGCTGCACTACTGGACACTGATGAACCTCACCCTGCAGCGGGCCCGCACGGCGCGCGAGGCGGTGCAGGTGATCGCTGATCTTGTGGAGGAGGCCGGCTATGCCAGCACGGGCGAGTCGTTCTCCCTCGCCGACCCGAAAGAGGTGTGGTATATGGAGATCGTCGGCACGGGTCCCGGCGGCAAAGGCGCCATCTGGGTGGCCCTGCGCGTGCCCGACGGTTATATCAGCGCCCATGCCAACATGGCCCGCATAGGCACCTTCCCCCTCGACGACCCCGACAACTGCCTCTACTCGCCCAACGTCATCTCTTTTGCCGAGGAGAAAGGGTATTATGACAAATCATCGGGAAAACCTTTTCGTTTCAACGAAGCTTATGACGTGGTAACGCCCGCCAAGCGGCGTTACACCTCCAGCCGCGTGTGGAGCATCTTCCGCCGCAGCGCCCCCTCGCTGGACCTGTCGCCCGACTTCTGCCGGGGTGTGCAGGATGCCGAGCCCTACCCCCTCTTCATCAAGCCCGACAAGAAGCTCTCGGTGCGCGATGTGATGGCGCTCATGCGCGACCATTACGAGGGCACACCTTACGATATGCGCCAAGGGGTGGACGCCGGACCTTTCGCCACGCCCAACCGCTGGCGGCCCATCACCTGGACCGTCGACAGCGTCGACTACGCCTGGGAGCGCCCCATCTCGACGCAGCAGGCCGCTTTCACCTTCGTCTCGCAGGCCCGCGACTGGCTGCCCGACGCCATCGGCGGCGTCTACTGGTACGGCCTCGACGACAGCTACACCACCTGCTACGTGCCCCTCTACTGCGGCATCACCGCCATACCTCCCTCCTTCGCCACAGGCAATATGCATCAATTCTCATGGAACTCCGCCTGGTGGGTCTTCAACTTCGTAGCCAACTACGCCAACATCAAGTATTCTTATATGGTCAAAGACATACAGAAAGTACAGAAAGAGCTGGAAGACAACTTCTTCACCTGGCAGCCGGCCGTCGAGAAAGCAGCCGCTACGATGCTGAAGGAGGATCCGCAGGCAGCCGTCGACTTCCTCACCGCCTACAGCGTCTCGCACGGCGAGGCGGTGGTGCGCCGCTGGCAGGAGCTGGGATACGACCTGATACGCAAATACAACGACGGCTATGTGCAGGACGAGAAAGGGCGGCCCCGCGCCGTGGGATACCCCGAAGAGTGGCTGCGCGACGTGCTGAAGATCCGCGGCGACCACTTCAAACTGCCCGTATGGGAGGACAACAGCAAGACGAACGGACTGTGGTGAGGGGAAGCTCGAAGCTCGAAGCTTGATGTCGAAGCGTAGCGAAGATCCCGGTTTACCGGGGCTTGAAGCTCGAAGTAATAATTCACTGCAAACTCAAGCTACTCTCAACTTTAGTCACTTATAACTTTAGTCACTTACAACTTTAGTCACTTACAACTTTAGTCACTTACAACTTTAGTCACTTACAACTTTAGTCACTTACAACTTTAGTCACTTACAACTTTAG
>CAZYQV010000516.1:0-5877 GCA_964649775.1 uncultured Rikenellaceae bacterium | reverse complement strand
GCCCTGATCGTCCTGCTGGCACAGATAGGGGGCTTCGTACCGGCGGCCGCCGCCCGCATCGGTCTGGTGGACAAGATCTTTACCCGTGTGGGGGCTTCCGACAATATCTCGCTGGGCGAGTCCACTTTCATGGTGGAGATGCTGGAGGCGGCCAGCATCCTCAACAACCTCTCCTCACGCAGCCTGGTGCTGCTCGACGAGATAGGCCGCGGCACCAGCACCTACGACGGCATCTCCATCGCCTGGGCCATGGTGGAATACATCCACGAGCATCCTTTTGCGAGGGCCAAGACACTCTTTGCCACGCACTACCATGAGCTCAACGAGATGGAGAAGTCGTTCGACCGCATCCGCAACTACAATGTCTCCATCAGGGAGATGGATGACAAGGTGATCTTCCTGCGCAAGCTCAAAAGAGGCGGCAGCGAGCACAGCTTCGGCATCCACGTGGCGCGGATGGCCGGTATGCCGAAGAGCGTGGTGACGCGCGCGGGAGAGATCCTGAAAGAGCTGGAAAAAAGCCAGGACTCCAAGACCCTCTCACGGCCGGTGGAGGAGATCGCAGGCAACAGGGAAGGATATCAGCTCAGCATCTTCCAGCTTGATGATCCGGTGCTCAAACAGATACGCGATGAGCTGATCGACCTCGACGTCAACAACCTGACACCGGTGGAAGCCCTCAATAAACTGAACGATATTAAAAAGCACCTGAAACAATAAAAAGCAAAAAAAATCATTTTTGTATTCGCTAAAAATATTTTATTTTTGCACACGCTTGAGAGAAGCGTATTAAAGGTTGCGGAAATAGCTCAGTTGGTAGAGCACGACCTTGCCAAGGTCGGGGCCGCGGGTTCGAGTCCCGTTTTCCGCTCAAAAGAAGCTGCAGGAGTCTGCAGCTTTTTTTATGGTCGGGGGAAGACCGTTTAATGTTTTTGTTCAAGGGGTATTTTATACTATTTTTGCGGGAGTTGGTAGCAGGGATGAACGGATCTGAATGAACAAAGGGTTTGGGCTATTGACAGAAAGGATTACCAAAAGCCCGGATGGCGGAATTGGTAGACGCGCTGGACTTAAAATCCAGTGGTCATTTGACCGTGCGGGTTCAAGTCCCGCTCCGGGTACTCCATTAAATAGCCGGCAAGGATGCCGGCTTTTTTGGTGACGAGACCTCCTTCATGACCGGCGGGATCCCTATCGTGCAATCCAGCCGGTAAGCGTACCGTTGGTGAAGGTGAGGATGTGTTTCGGATAGATCCATTCTTCACGAAAACCGTTGCCGGTGTTGTAGTGGTTGATCACCCCGGGCTTGCCCCAGCTGTCGAGGACCATCTGTGACGACATGCCCTTCCATATCGTATGTTCGTAGATCTTCCTTCCTTCTTTCATCCCGTACCTGGCGATGAGCCTGTCGTGGCGGTTCTTCGGCTCCTGCGAGAGGAGTTCTTCCTCGGGGGTGGTCAGCTCGTAAAGGATCTCCTGGTACTGGTGCACTTTGTGCTGACGTACATAGCCGTCGACATTGTGATAGTGTACCAGGAAAAACGCGCCGGCCGTATCGAGGATCATCACTGACGAATCGGCAGGGACATACATCATCACCGAACTGGCGTTCTCCCTGTCGCTGTACAGACGGGCCGTCTCTTTCATGACCGCAGGGATATAGTACACGGTGTCAACCTGTTGCTGTGGCATGTTATTTGAGGATGATCCTCCTGCAGTGAGCGGCAGTACCGGCAGGAAGGAAACAAAAAGGAGGAATATCCGTAACATCATATACATTTTTTGATGAAAAGTTCAAATTCTGTGCCATAAAAACGACGAAAAGAGCCGGCACTTGCTGCTGAATTTTTAAAATTTACGGAAAATTTATAATTTTATAAAAAATATAAGACAATGGAAAAGGAAAGCATCAAAGATCTGAGAGAATTTGAGACCTCCGAAAACCTTCAGAACTCCGTGTTGAAGATCATGTATGTGATGAAACAGAAGTACAGCAATTATCCGGAGTTCAAGACCATCATGATGAACCTGACCACCGTATCCAAGGAGCTCAACTCCATCCGGATCAAGGAGATCACGGGTGAGCTGGAAGGGCTCAACAACGAATAGTGTACGGGACACGATATTGCAGGAAAGGGAAGGGGCGTTGGTTTCTTCCCTTTATTTTTTCCGCATCATCATGATGCCGTCGCGCAGGGGCAGGATGAAGTTCTCGACACGCGGGTCGTCGGTGACCTTGCGGTTGAAACGGTGGATGGCAGCCGTCTCTTCATCCATCTTTTCCGGTGCTTCCAGCACCTTGCCGTCCCACAGCACGTTGTCGGCCAGCAGGATCCCCCCCGGCCGTACCTTGTCGATCACCAGGTCATAATAGGCGGCATACTCTTTCTTGTCGGCGTCGAGGAATACCAGGTCGAAGAGCGTGTCGAGACGGGGGATGATCTCCCGTGCATCGCCGATGATCAGCTCGGCCCTGTCCGTGATGCCTGCTTTTCCGAAGAACTCGCGAATGATCTTTTCATATTCATCGTTCGACTCCAGGGTGATCAGCTTACCTCCCTCCTGCAGGCCGCGGGCCAGGCAGATGGCCGAGTAGCCCGTGAAGGTGCCTATCTCGAGGATCTGTGCGGGACGGAGTATCCTGCTGATGAGCTCCAGCAGGCGACCCTGCAGGATGCCCGACATCATCTGCGGCCATACCGTCTCCAGATGAGTGCGACGCTCCAGTTCCCCGAGCAACGGGTCGTGGGGCGAGGAGAATGTCTCAAGATAACGGTGGAGTATGGAACTGTCGGAGGGGATCATGATCAATAATATATCAGTGTGGAGAGCGTCTCCGGGTTGAGGATCTCATTGGCGATGTCGCGTACCTCTTCCGCGGTGATCTGCTCGATGGCCCGGATCATCTCCTGCAGGTCGTAGGTCCTGCCGAACAACAGCAGGTTCCTGCCCATATTGGCCAGGAGGTTCTCGGGGTTCTCCATAGAGCGGGTCAGCTGGCCCTCCAGCTGTTTTTTTGCCCGCGAGAGTTGCAGGGGTCCCAGCCGTTTTTCCCGCAGTTTTTTCATCTCTTTGAGCGTGAGCTCGATGCTTTTCTCCAGGTCCTGGCGGTCGGTGCCGAAATAGATGGAGAAGACGCCCGTGTCGAGGTAGGGGTTGTACGATGACTCCACGGTATAGGCCAGGCCTCTTTTCTCGCGCAGGGTCAGGTTGAGGCGGGAGTTCATGCCCTGGCCGCCGAGGATGTTGTTGAGAAGGTAGAGGCCGGTACGTCTGGTGTCGCGTACGCTGTAGCCGGTGGTGCCGAGGACGCAGTGGCTCTGATAGGTCTCCTTGCGTATGCGCTCTTCCTGACATACATATTGTGAAGAGCCGGGGCGGGGGAAGGGGCGTGTGTGGTGCGGAACGCCGGAAAAATGTTTCTCAAAAACACGCATGATCTTTTTCGCGGGGACATTGCCGGCAGAACAGAAGATGACCTCATCGGTAAAATAGTTGTTGCGGTAGAACTGCAGTACTTTCTCGCGCGTGATCTCCTTCACCCTCCCGGGGCGGCCCAGGATGAAACGTCCCAGGGGCTGGCCGGGGAAGATCATATTTTCGAACTCATCGTATATCAGCTCGCCGGGGCTGTCGAGGTATGAGTTGATCTCGTCGAGGACCACCTCTTTCTCGCGTTCTATCTCTGCCGCCGGAAAGGTGGAGTGGAAAGCGATATCAGCCAGCAGCTCCACGGCTCGTTCGTAGTCTTCTTTCAGGAAAGAGGCATAGAGGAAGGTTTCCTCTTTGGTGGTGTAGGCATTGAGCTCGCCCCCCACATCCTCCAGACGGCTGAGGATATGCCATGCCCTGCGGCGCTGCGTGCCCTTGAACACGACATGCTCGATGAAGTGGGCCAGGCCCTCCTCCTCGTCCGTCTCGTCCCGCGAGCCGGTGTTGAAGAGAAGACCGCAGTAGGCCACCTCCGACGCCAGTGGAGCATGTACCAGCCGGATGCCGTTTTTCAACTCATGCCTGAGATAATCCATGGTGTGGAATTTGGGTACAAAGGTACAAAGGGTTACGGGAAAAAGAAAAAGCCCCGTGAGGGGCTTCCCTGTGTGGTGCCACCTGGAATTGAACCAGGGACACCAGGATTTTCAGTCCTGTGCTCTACCAACTGAGCTATGGCACCGACACGAATAATTGTCAGGGGCTGCAAATATATAAAAATATTTTTTTCAAAAAGCGTGCTGAAAAAGTTTTTAGGGGAGTTCCCGGTTTACGGAAAATAAAGGTCATCCCCTTCCTTCCCGCAGTTTTTGTATCTCTTTGTGATGGCTGATGGTCATCTTCTCGATACGTTCGCGGGTGCTCTTGCGGTAATTCTCGAACTCCTCCTTCAGCTCGTTCAGCTCTTTCTTGGTGTGTACCGTCACCACATGCGAACGTTTGAACATCAGGAAAAGGAGCACCAGCAGGGTGGCCAGGCCGGCAATGATGCCCCACATCAGGACATTGTATGCCGCCTTCTTCATCCGGATGCCCAGGAACAGCAGACTGTCCTTCGTGTGGGTCACCTCCTCCAGCTGTTGCTTCGTTTGTGCCAGCTCCTCCTTCAGCGAGGCCACCTCGCTGTTGAGATCACCGATCGTCTCCTTCAGCGAGGCGATGGTCTGCTTGCTCTTGTTCAGGGAATCAACGGCATTCTTTTTGATCTTCTGGAAATAGTCTTCCCGAATGGCCCGGAACTGATCGTAGATCTTCGTGTGTTTCTGGACATAGTTCAGTTGCTCTTTCATGGAGGCCGTATCCATCACGGCCGACATCTTCTTTTGTGCCAGCAGCGGGGGAAAAATGCCGGGTAAAAAGATGATCATTACCAGAAGGATGACTTTATGGGATACCTGTGCTTTCATGCGATCACTGTTTTTGGTTGTTCAAATCATATAAACGAATAAAATTAAAAATAATTACTGAAAAAATGGGTTATTTGGATAACGAAAGGAGGAAAGAAGAAGGAGGTGCGGATCATTTTCCGGATATTTGCAGGAAGATATGGTCGGGAGAAAAAAATACAAAAAAAAGCGAAGCGGTAAACGTTCGCTGAAGGTGAAGGTCTTTCTGACTATTGCTTCGGCTCTTCTTGCCGGCGCCATTCTCTTCCTTTTTTTTATCTTTTTGGTGTGGGCGGGGGTTTTTGGGGAGATACCGTCGCGGCAGCAGCTGGCAGAGATACGGCAGAACACAGCCTCGGAGGTCTATTCTGCCGATGGCCGGCTGATGGGAAGGTACTATCTGGAGAACCGTCTGACGGTGGGCAACGACCGTGTCTCCCCCCATGTGATCCATGCCCTGGTGGCCACCGAGGATGCGCGTTTCTTCGAGCACCACGGTATCGACTACATCAGTCTGGGGAGGGTGCTGGTGAAGACGCTCCTCCTGCGTGAGCGGGCGCAGGGCGGTGGCAGCACGATCAGCGAACAGCTGGCCCGCAACCTTTTCCCCCGTCCCGGAAAGAAGTGGATCGTCCTGTTGGTGAGTAAGGTGAAAGAGGCCGTCATCGCTGCACGCCTGGAGAAAGTGTATGACAAGGAGCAGATACTGATGCTCTACCTGAACACGGTCCCTTTCGGAGAAGATGTTTACGGCATCGAGACGGCCTCGCTTCGTTTTTTCAGCAAGCATGCAGGCGATCTCAACCCTGCCGAGGCCGCCACACTGATCGGTATGCTGGCGGCCAATACGGCTTACAACCCGCGACTGCATCCGGAGCGCTCCCGCCGCCGCAGGAATATCGTGCTGCGCAGAATGGGAGAACATGGTTTCCTGAGAAAAGAGGAGGTGGAGAAATGGCAGCAGACCCCCGTACGGCTCAGGTATACACGTATCGATAAC
>CAZYQV010000515.1:0-8015 GCA_964649775.1 uncultured Rikenellaceae bacterium | reverse complement strand
AGCCTCTGGGGTATCATCATGGGCCCCTCGGGAGCCTGTTATGCCCTGCGCAAAGAGCTGTACCCCCCTGTGCCCGGCAACTACCTGGTGGATGACTTCTATATCAACATGAAAGTACTGGAAAAGGGGAAAAAAGCGATCCTCGTGCCGGAAGCCCGGGTGTATGAGGATGTAACCCTCAGATTTAAAGAGGCTTTTCGCCGCAAGGTGCGCATTGCCGCCGGCAACTTCCAGAACCTGCGTACTTTCCTGCCTCTCTACCGCAATATCTTCCGTCCTGCAGGTTTTTGTTTCTGGTCACATAAAGGCATCCGCTGGTTCGGCCCCTGGCTGATCCTGGGCAACCTGACCGCTGCCCTCCTGCTGGCACCCCATTCCCTGCTCTATCTCTCCTTCCTCGGAATACACCTGCTGACCTTCCTGTTGATCCTCCTCGATAATATTTTAGGGATTTTCGGAAAACAAATTGTAATTTTGCGGTTTGTAACCCATTTTTATTCGATGAACCTGGCTTTGGCCACGGGATTCATAAAAGCTTTGAAAGGAATCAAAACAAATGTCTGGGAACCAACCGAAAGAAACCCGTAACGATCAGCAGGAGATCCGCCTCGACACCATCCCTGCCGCCATAGAAGAGATCAGAAAAGGAAGGCCTGTCATTGTGGTGGATGATGAGGACCGTGAGAACGAAGGGGATTTCATCGTAGCTGCCGAGCTGATCACACCGGAGATGGTCAACTTCATGGCGGCCGAAGCCCGTGGTCTCATCTGTGTGGCTCTCACCGAAGAACGGTGCGACGAGCTGGACCTCCATCTGATGGTGGGCAAGAACACTGCTTTTCACGACACACAGTTCACCGTGTCGGTGGACTACCTGGGAGAGAACACCTCCACGGGCATCTCTGCCTACGACCGGGCCGTGACGATAAAAGCACTTGTCGATCCACGCACAAAGCCGGACGATCTGGGCCGCCCCGGTCATATATTCCCGCTGAAAGCCAAGTCCAACGGTGTGTTGCGCCGTGCCGGCCACACCGAGGCGGCGGTCGACCTGACGCGTCTCGCCGGACTGCGGCCCGGAGGAGCCCTCGTGGAGATACTCAACCGCGACGGCACCATGGCCCGCCTGCCCGAGCTAACCAGGCTCGCCAGGAAACTGAACGTAAAGATCATCACCATCAAAGACCTCATCGCCTACCGCATCCGGCATGAGAGCCTTATAGAGCGCGGTGTGGAGGTCAAGCTGCCCACCATCTACGGGAAATTCCGGCTCATCCCCTTCCGTCAGAAATCCAACGGCCTGGAACATGTGGCCCTGCTGAAAGGACAATGGACACCCGACGAGCCCATCCTGGTGCGCATGCACTCCTCGTGTGTCACCGGCGACATCTTCGGGTCGATGCGCTGCGACTGCGGCGACCAGCTCCACAAATCAATGGAGATGATCGACAGAGAAGGCAAGGGCGTCGTCGTATACCTCAACCAGGAAGGACGGGGCATAGGCCTCTTCAACAAGATCAAAGCCTACAAACTGCAGGAAGAGGGGAAAGACACCATCCAGGCCAACATCGAGCTGGGCTTCCAGGCCGACGAAAGGGATTACGGCATCGGCGCCTCCATACTCCATGAGCTGGGCGTGGGAAAGATACGGCTGCTCACCAACAACCCCGTCAAGCGTGCCGGCCTGGAGGGCTATGGTCTTGAGATCGTCGAAGTGGTACCCATCGAGGTGAAACCCAACAAGTACAACGCCTACTATCTGCAGACAAAGAAAGTGAAGATGGGACATTTCCTCGAGCTGGTCAACCCGGAGGATATCGAAAAATTTCCCTTGGATGACGATGATGAATAACAGGGACACCATGCTCTCCTATCCTTCCATCGTTTTTTTCGGGACACCCGCTTTTGCGGCGGGCATCCTCGATCATATCCTGGGCACAGGGATCCCCGTCAGGGGTGTGGTGACCGCTCCCGACAAGCCTGCCGGCCGCGGCCGCAAGCCACAGCCGCCGCCGGTGAAACAATATGCCGTTGACAAAGGCATCCCCCTCCTCCAGCCGGAGCGGTTGAAAGACCCCCTTTTCCTGGAGGCATTGCAAGCCTGGAAACCTGCGCTGCAGGTGGTGGTGGCCTTCCGCATGCTCCCGGAGGCGGTGTGGGCCCTGCCCCCCCTGGGCACCTTTAACCTGCATGCTTCCCTCCTGCCCCGGTACCGCGGCGCTGCTCCCATACAGCATGTGCTCATGAACGGGGAAAAAGAAACGGGAGTAACCACTTTCTTCATCGACGACAAGATCGATACCGGCGGGATCATCATGCAGAAAAAGATACCTGTCTCTCCCGAAGACAACGCGGGAACACTCACGGAAAAGCTGATGAGGGCCGGCGCTGCTCTCGTGGTGGACACCATCCATGCCATCATACGGGGAGAGGTGCAGCCAGTGCGACAGGAGCACCTCGCCAAAGGCCCCCTGGTCACAGCACCCAAGATCCGCCGGGAAGATATGGAGATCGACTGGCGGAAATCATCGTCTGAGATCTATAACCACATACGGGCTTTCAGCCCTCACCCCGGCGCCCGCACAACGATCTGCGATAAAAACGGAAAATCATATCTCTTTAAGATATTTTCCGCCCGTCCCGTCCGGGAAGAACATACACACACCGTCCCCTCTTTTGTCACCGACGGGAAAAATTTCCTGAACGTTGCCGTCAGCGACGGATATCTCTCACTCGAAGAAGTGCAGCTGGAAGGAAGGAAAAGAATGAATGTACGGGATTTCCTGCGGGGGTTCCGTCCCGGCGAGTTCACTTTCTCAGCCTGATGATCTGCCCGGGCTGCGGCTCCTCCCCCGGCTTCATGCCGTTCATCTCATAGAGGTTTTTCAGCCGGATGGCATACTTCTGGGAGATGAAATACATCGTCTCACCCTCCTGCACCAGATGCTCTTTTTTCCCCAGCTCCGCCTGCCGCCGCTTGGGTTGCAGATACAATACCTGCCCTTCTTTCAGGACAGCATGCTTATCCAGTTCATTGTATTTGGACAGCTCTCCGCGCACCAGTCCCAGCTCTTTTGTCAGCGACTCGAAAGTGTCTCCTTTCCTGACAATAATAAAGTTGACCCGGTTGTTCATCCGCACCTGCCGGCGACCACTCGCGGGGATGACAAACTCTTCCGACATGGGGGGAGGAGAAACTGTATCTCCGGCACCTCCCGCAACAGGTTCCTGCTCCGCCGCCGGCGCCGTGGTTGCCGCAGCCGCAGCCGCAGCTTGAGCCTCAGCCGTAGCAGAGGAGGAGGTTGTTGCAGGTTTGTATTTCTTTTTGTCCAGATCATACAAACGGTTCTCCTCGATGATCCTGATCAGCAACTGCGGATAATGAGGGTTGGTGGCATATCCGGCTTTCTTCAAGCCTTTCGCCCAGGCCTTGTAATCGGAAGGATCCAGCTCAAAAAGAAAAGCATACCTGCTCTTGTTCATTAGAAAATCCGAATGATCACGGTACGACTCCTCCACGTTATTGTACTTACGGAAACACTCGTGTTTGGAATCATCATCATAATAGATCTTCTTGCCGTTCCAGTCCTTGTGGCACTTTATCCCAAAATGGTTCTTGCCATAGACCGCCAGATAACTGTTGCCGTCGTTCGATTCCAGCAGTGCCTGAGCCATGGTGATGCTTGCCGGGATGCCGGTACGTTCCATCTCCTCGATGGCCAGGGGAGCATATTTCTCAATGTATTGCTGACGCTCCAGCCTGACCGCCGGCGTGGTTTTGGCTGCTTTCTTAGAAGAACCACAACCCGCTGTCATCATCATCACCAGAAAAACTCCTGCCACTCCTGCCACTCCATGCAAAGAGAGGAATGCTAACCTGCCTTTTCGTAACATCATGCCCCAAAAATAAAATATTCAGTGTAAAAAATGTACATTTGTTAGGATTCCTTTCCATGAACATCATGAAAGAAAAAGAAATAACGATCCATATCCGGGAGTATCTCCTGAACGAACTGGACAGGGAAGCCCTCCGGCTGGTGGAAGAAGCCCGCAAGGCTACGGAAGATGCGTATGCTCCCTACTCTGCTTTCCGTGTGGGGGCAGCCCTTCTTTTGGAGAACGGTGAGATCATCACCGGCAACAATCAGGAAAATGCAGCCTATCCTTCGGGGTTATGTGCCGAACGGGTGGCCGTTTTCTATGCCGGCGCCCGTTACCCGGATGTCCCCATCGTCGCACTTGCCCTGACAGCCCGCAGGCCGGACGGTTTCACGGAAGAACCCGCCTACCCCTGCGGCGCCTGCCGCCAGGTATTGCTCGAAGCCGAGAACCGCGGCGGAAAACCCGTACGGATCATCATGGCCGGCAGGAGCAAAGCCGATGTGGTCACCTCGGTGAAAGAACTGCTGCCGAAAAACTTCGACAGTCGCTTTCTGAAATAATCACTCCGAAAGGGTACGGAAAAGATCCCACAGGGCATCATCCGGAGGATCCGCCACCACCCTGATCTCTTTTTTCCTGACGGGATGTTCGAAGAGCAGTTCCCGTGCATGCAGATGAATGCCTCCGCCGGGATCGGAGCGGGGATAGCCATACTTGAGATCCCCCCGTATGGGGCAGCCAATGGCCGCCAGCTGGGCCCTTATCTGGTGATGCCGTCCCGTCAGAAGGGTGATCTCCAGGAACCAGTAACTGCGCGAATGTCCCACCAGACGGTACAGCAGCTCCCCCCTCCTGGAATTTTTCACCTCCTCAGGGTACGCAAAGGATTTGTTCTTCTCGCGGTCACGCACCAGATAATGCACCAGATGGCCCTCCTCCGCAGGAGGACGCTCCCGCACGACAGCCCAGTATATCTTTTTCGTCTTCCGGTCACGGAACTGATCGTTCATGCGGCTCAGCGCCTTGCCTGTACGGGCGAACAAGACCACCCCGCTCACCGGCCTGTCCAGCCGGTGTATCACCCCAAGGAAAACATTGCCCGGTTTATGGTATTTCTCTTTCAGGTAAGACCTGACAATGCTATCCAAAGCCACATCCCCCGTACGGTCTCCCTGGACCAGGTCGGAGACCCGTTTGTTCACGGCGATCAGATGATTGTCCTCATACAGGATCAGGGGGTGTTCCATCGACAGGGATCAGTATTGTTCTTTCTCATTGGGGAAGTCGATGGTCCTCACATCATTGATGTAAGCCTTTACGGCACCGCTGATCTCCTCGTAAAGATTGTGATATCTTCTCAGAAAACGCGGGGAGAACTCCTGCGTGATCCCCAGCATATCATGCAGCACGAGCACCTGACCGTCCACCTCGGCGCCGGCACCGATACCGATGACAGGTATCTTCAGATCACCTGCCACCCTGGCCCCCAGCGCTGCCGGCACTTTCTCCAGGACGATGGCAAAACATCCCGTTTTCTCCAAAAGATATGCATCCTCAACCAGCTTCTGGGCTTCTTCTTCCTCGCGTGCCCGCACCACATAAGTCCCGAACTTATGAATCGACTGGGGTGTGAGCCCCAGATGTCCCATCACCGGGATGCCGGCCGAGAGGATGCGCTCCACCGACTCGATGATCTCGCGGCCGCCCTCCATCTTGACAGCATGGGCTCCTGTCTCTTTCATGATGCGTATGGCCGACGACAAAGCTTCTTTTGAGTTGCCCTGGTAGGTACCGAAGGGCATGTCCACCACCACCAGTGCCCTTTTCACGGCACGGACCACCGAGGCCGCATGATAGATCATATTGTCCAGCGTGATGGGCAGTGTCGTCTCATAACCTGCCATCACGTTGGAGGCCGAATCACCTACCAGGATGACATCGATCTCCGCCTCGTCAATGATCCTCGCCAGCGAGTAATCATAAGCCGTCAGCATGGCGATCTTCTCCCCCCGCAGCTTCATCTCATGCAACACATGGGTGGTGACCCGTTTTACCTGTTTGTAAAAAGACATGACAAACCGTTTTTGTTATTATACAAAGCTACAAAGTTTCTGATAGATAAAGTAAGATTTTTTTTCTCCGGCCGGAAGAGCAGCTCCCCCTCCCCTCTTCCCGGCCGGCCGGTCTGCCGGTCAACTGTCTTTTTGTCACATGATGATCCCGCCGCACTCCCCTCTTTCCGGCTTCCTGCCGCCGGCCGGCTGCCACAGGAAGAAAAGCTGCCCTGCCGGCCGGAGAAGAGCCCCCGCAACAATACATATCCCTGTATATCTTCATATTACACATCCGCGAACGATCCCTCCCCTTTTCATCCTTTTTCCTTCCCGGAAGAGCCTGGTACCGGATTATTCTGCCAGATTATCAGGAAAAAGCCTGAAAAAAGAGTGTGGCATAATGATTGAGTAAGAAGGGCGAAACAAAGAAAGACACGGATACTGAAAAAAACTGAATTTTTAACATAAAAAACTGAATTTGTATGAGCAAGATAATAGGAATAGACTTAGGGACCACGAACTCGTGCGTCGCTGTGATGGAGGGCAATGAGCCCGTCGTCATCCCCAACAGCGAGGGCAAACGTACGACGCCGTCGGTCGTAGCATTTGTAGACAATGGTGAGCGTAAGGTAGGGGATCCGGCAAAGCGCCAGGCCATCACCAACGCAGAGAGAACCGTATACTCCATCAAAAGGCTGATGGGAGAGACGTATGAGAAGGTGCAGGAAGAGATCAAACGGCTCTCTTACGAGGTGGTCAAGGGTGAGAACAACACGCCGAGGGTGAAGATCGACGACCGTCTCTACTCTCCGCAGGAGATCTCTGCCATGATCCTTCAGAAGATGAAGAAAACGGCAGAGGACTACCTGGGGCAGGAGGTGACGGAAGCGGTGATCACCGTGCCGGCATATTTCAACGACTCCCAGCGTCAGGCCACCAAGGAAGCCGGAGAGATCGCCGGCCTGAAGGTACGCAGGATCATCAACGAGCCTACGGCTGCCGCCCTGGCTTACGGTCTTGACAAGAAAGGCCGCGACATGAAGGTCGCCGTCTTCGACCTGGGGGGAGGTACCTTCGATATCTCCATCCTCGAGCTGGGTGAAGGCGTCTTCGAGGTGAAATCCACCAACGGCGACACCCACCTGGGAGGGGATGATTTCGACCAAGCCATCATCAACTGGCTGGCCGATGAGTTCAAGAAAGAGAACAACATCGACCTGCGGAAAGACCCCATGGCCCTGCAGCGTCTGAAAGAGGCTGCCGAGAAAGCCAAGATAGAGCTCTCCAGCTCTACCAGCACCGAGATCAATCTTCCCTACATCATGCCGGTGGACGGGATACCCAAACACCTGGTGAAGACACTGACAAGGGCACAGTTCGAGAAACTGATCGATCCCTTCATCGCCAGGTTCATCGAGCCCTGCAAGCAGGCTCTGAAAGATGCCAGCCTCAGCACTTCCGACATCGACGAGGTGTTGCTGGTGGGTGGCTCGACACGTATCCCCCTCGTGCAGCAGAAAGTGGAAGAGTTCTTCGGGAAAGCTCCCTCCAAAGGGGTTAACCCCGACGAGGTGGTGGCCATCGGTGCCGCCATCCAGGGAGGCGTGCTCACCGGCGAGGTGAAAGATGTACTGTTGCTCGACGTCACACCCCTCTCCCTCGGTATTGAGACTCTGGGCGGGGTGATGACCAAGCTGATCGAGGCCAACACCACCATCCCGACGAAGAAAACAGAGACTTTCACCACGGCGGCAGACAACCAGCCCTCGGTAGAGATCCATGTGCTGCAGGGAGAAAGACCCATGGCCAAGGATAACAAAATGATCGGAAGGTTTTTTCTTTTCGGTATCCGGCCGGCACCGAGAGGGGTACCGCAGATAGAGGTGACCTTCGACATCGACGCCAACGGCATCCTCAACGTCTCAGCCAAGGACAAAGGTACCGGCAAAGAGCAAAAGATACGTATCGAAGCTTCCTCCGGTCTTACCGAGGAAGAAATCAAAAGGATGAGAGAAGAGGCCAAGGCCAACGAAGAGGCCGACAGGAAAGCCAAAGAGCGTATCGAAAAACTCAACGCTG
>CAZYQV010000514.1:0-3800 GCA_964649775.1 uncultured Rikenellaceae bacterium | reverse complement strand
CTGCGAAAGCGGGAGAGTAGGTCGTCGCCGACTTTTTTAAAACCTTCCATCCTCCGGGTGGAAGGTTTTTTTTATACCCCCTGCTGAAAAAATTCCAAATTCCAAATCCCAAATTCCAGGGAAATGTCAAATTACAAATATCAATATCCAAACAATTTATCTTTCAATCAAAATTCATAATTCAACATTTATCATTCGAAATTTCTGCCGCTGACATTTCTCCTTCTCTTTTCCTATCTTTGCAGGGCATGAAAAGGATCCCGGCCGTCATATTGTTGCTGCTCCTTCCTGCTGCCCTGTTTGCCGCCTTCCCCGACTCGGCGAAGACCAAGCAGAAGGTGGTGGCCTGGCAGCTCAACAACGGGGAGAAGATCCTGCCGGCCTCCCGCGATACGATCCTCTCGGGGTTCCAGGTGTTCGACCCGGCCTATCTCTTCTACCGGTATCCTGTCAAGACCGGCAACGTCGCCTCTCCCGCTACCTCTGCCTGTTACCCCGAAATACCGGCCCTCACCGACGACATTTTTCTCCGGTATTACGAACCCTACCTGTTCAGCCCGGAAAGGCAGGTCTATTACCGTGCACGCACCCCTTATACACAGGCTACTTATACCTCTGCCGGGCAGAAGATCAACCTCGAACAACTGCTGGATGTGGTACATACGCAGAACATCAATCAATATTTCAATGCCGGTCTGCTGTTGAATTTCCTCAGTGGTGAGGGGCAGTACAGCTTCCAGCAGCAGAAAAAAAAATCTTTCGGTCTGTTCGGCAGTTATATACGTGAAAGGTATGCCGGCTTTGCCCATGTGAGCTGGAACAGTATTGAACAACAGGAGAACGGTGGGGTGCGGGATCCGGAGGACCTGGAATCCTATAAGCCGAAAGATGTACCGGTAAGGCTGGGTTTTGACAACAAAGCATTTTCAAAACTGAAGAACCTGAATTTCGAGCTGCTCAATTATTATGCGTTCGGACAATACAGGTCGAGCAAAGACACTACCGTTCAAAGAGAAAAAGATCCGGATCTCCCACGCCTGCCCATGGGCTGGGGCCGGCTGGTATACAAGCTGAAATATCAGCGCACCGGACGCTCTTACACCGATCATCATCCCCGCTCGGGCTTTTACAGGAATATCTATTACGACTCCCTCATAACTCTCGACAGCAGTTTTTTCAGACTGTGGGAGAACGAACTGGCGCTGGAGCTGCAGAGCAATCCCGAGAAAAAGTTCTCCCTGGGCAGCCGTTTCGGGATCGTCAACGAGATGGAGAAATATTCGGCCAACGGCCAGTGGGATACCCTCATAAAAGGTCACGGGGGAGACACCCTCATCACCCGGATGCATGAGAACTTCAATTCCAACACCGCCGTCTTCGGAAAGATATTCAACGATATCGGCGGGAAGTTCAGCTGGAACGCACGCGGGAAGATCTATCTTTTCGGTTACAAAGCCGGCAATACCGAACTTTCCGGAGATATACGCCAGGTTTTCCGTAAAGAGAAGAATCCTTCTTACCTCCATCTGTATGGTCATTTCAGGATCACCCGGCCGGTCTTCCGCCTGAATCATTTCACCTCCAACCATTTTGTCTGGGAGCATGATTTCAAGTTTATCAAAGACATTACGGTGGGGGCTTCTTACCGGATGCCCTCCATCCATGCAGGTATCGGGCTACAGGCTTCCTTCCTGAACCAGTATGTCTATTTTGATACGGCCGCTCTTCCGGCCCAGTACGACGGATCGGTGGTGTTGTACAGCCTGGAGCTGAACAAGGACTTCTATCTCTGGAAATTCTCCTTCCTCAACAATATCTGCCTGCAGCAGTCCAGCAATACGGATGTGTTGCCGCTGCCCCTGTTCAATTTCCGCAATTCCACCGCTTTCAACCAGGACATCCATTTCAAAAAGACCGGCGGACTGTTGCGCCTGCAGATAGGCTTTGACCTGTATTATCAGTCTTCGTGGTACGGCTATGGTTACATGCCGGCCACCGGCCGGTTCTATCTCCAGCAACGGAAGAAGATCGGTAATTATCCTTTTATGGATGCATATATCAACATGAAAGTCCAGCGTCTGCGTTTCTTTTTCAAGGTGCAGCATTTCAACTCCTCCTTCATGGGTCCCAACTATTTTACCGTTGTCGATTATCCCATGAACCAGCTGTTCCTGAAGATAGGGTTCTCGTGGACATTCTATGATTAGCATTTTTTTTATATATTCGTTGTAGCATCGTGCCTCAACGAAATATGAAGAAACATCTTTTTCCTGTTCTCTTTCTCCTGTTAGCGGTCATCCTTTCCGGCACTGCCGGATGCAGGCATACAACGGGGGGAAAGAATACCGGTTATGCTCCGCAGGATAAACGTACCCGCGACTGGCCGCAGATCCGTGAGACGGGCAAGCTGATCGCGCTGACCGATTTTAATTCCACCGACTATTTTATCTACCGTGGCGAGCCGATGGGCTACCAGTACGAACTGCTGAAGGCATTGGCCCAGTTTCTCAATATCGATCTGGAAATCCGTGTCGACAATGATCTGCAGCGTTCTTTCCGGAAGCTGGAGAGCGGGCAGGTTGATGTGCTGGCCATCAACCTGACGGTGACCAAAGAGCGTAAAAAGTTCCTGCAATTCACTCATCCCATCGGCAGGACGCGGCAGGTGCTGGTGCAACGCAAGCCGGCAGGATGGCACAGGATGACCAGGGATGCCATCAACCGCTCCCTGATCCGGAACCAGTTGGATCTGGCCGGCAAAACCGTCTATGTGCAGAAAAACACAAGTTATGCCGAGCGGCTGCGCCACCTCTCGGATGAGATCGGAGACACGATCATCATTATGGAGACGGATCTGGAGGTGGAGCGGCTGATCAAAATGGTGGCCAACGGAGATATAGATTATACTGTTGCTGACGAGAACGTGGCGAAGGTCAACAGTACCTATTATCCTATCCTCGATGTGGCGACACCGATCAGTTTTCCGCAAAACCTGGCATGGGCCCTGCGCAAGGAGAACACCCTGGAGCTTCAGCGGATGATCAATAACTGGATCGACAGCTACCGCAAGACACTCGACTATGCCATGATCTACAAAAAATACTTTGAGAACCCCAAATCGAAAGTGCGGGTGAAGAGCGACTATTTCGTTCTGGGTAACGGACGTATATCTCCGTATGATGATATGATCAAACGCTGCAGCGACAGCCTCGGCTGGGACTGGCGCCTGCTGGCCTCCATGATCTACCAGGAGTCGCATTTCGATCCCAAGGCCACCTCCTGGGCCGGCGCTATGGGACTGATGCAGATCATGCCCTCCACAGTGAAAAGATACAAAGTGAAAGACCCTTTCGACCCAAAGGAAAATATCCGGACAGGCGTGAAGTTCCTGCGGTGGATCAACTCAATATTCGACGATACGATCCTCGATGAACAGGAACGGATCAAGTTCATCCTCGCCTCGTACAATACGGGTCAGGGGCATATCAAAGATGCCATGCGCCTGGCAAAAAAATTCGGAGAGGACCATACCTCCTGGGATGTTGTCCGGGGTTATCTCCTGAAGCTCTCTCAGGAGAAATTTTTCCTCGACCCTGTCGTGAAGTACGGCTACTGTCGCGGCGATGAGCCGGTCAACTACGTCGACCAGATCCTCGACAGGTATGAACACTACAAGAATATCGTGCAGGAGTGAGGAAGCTTGAAGGTTGATGCTCGATGCTCGAATAAAAAAATACTTCAAGCATCAAGCTTTCTCTCTCCTGCACAATGTTTTTGTAGTGCTCATACCTGTCGAGGAT
>CAZYQV010000513.1:0-9861 GCA_964649775.1 uncultured Rikenellaceae bacterium | reverse complement strand
CATGGCCGCGCAGCTGTGAGAACAGTACCTCTATGCCCAGTCCTACCACATACGTCACCACGATGATCGGCAACAGTTTCAGCAGGCCGAAAACAAAAGCCTGCCCGAGGGTCACCTCCTGTCCCAGGGCCAGGAAGTGCTGGTATCCGATGTTCCACATGCCGAAGAACATGGCCGGAAAAAGGGCAAAGACGACCACGATCATGGCACGCTTCATGTCTACCGCGTCGCGGATGTGCGCCCCCCGCGTCGTCACCTTGTCCGGCACGAACATCAGAGTCTCAAAAGCCTCAAAGGTAGAGTGGAACATTTCAAACTTGCCCCCCTTCTCAAACTGAGGCTTGATCTTGTCGAGAAAATTTCTAAAAGCTTTCATGTATGGAATGGTTCTTATTCCCGTTTAAACAATTATCCCAGTTCTTTGATCAGCACATTGATAGCATTGCGCAGTATGGACTGTATTTCGGTTTTCGAGGGATCAATGAACTCACACAGGGCCAGATCTTCTTCCACCACCTCGTAGATCCCCAGGTTCTCCATCAGGTCGATGTCTTCTATGATCATGGCTTTGAGCAGCTGCATCACCAGGATGTCCATCGGCACCACCTTCTCGTAAAGACCGGAGAAGACCAGCGCCCTGTGGCCGCCGTGCAGGTTGGTGTCCAGACGGTACTTCCTGTTGGGGGTAAGCCATGAGAAGAAAGTACGTGAGAAAGAGAACTTTTTGAAGCCGGGCAGGAGCCATCCGAAGAACTCTGCATAGTTCCCTTCCGGGATCACCGACACCAGCGAGTCGTAAAAACCCAGGTATCCCGTTTTGGCGATCTTCGTCCCTGTGAGCACGTTGCCGCTGATATAACGCAGCTGCCCCTCTTTGACGTTGCCGCTCACCAGAGGCACAACAGAGGAGCCCACCATGGTCTGGTAGTACTGCGGCTCTTTCACCTCGCTGCCGGCCAGGGCGACGATGCGCCGCGGGTCATACACGCCCTCTTCGAAAAGACGCCCGATGATCAGCACATCCTGCGGGTTGACCACCCACACCACCTCACCTTTGTTGACAGGGTCTATATGGTGAATCTGCACCCCTACATTGCCTGCCGGATGCGGTCCTTTGAAATAGTGCACCTCCACATTCTTCAGTGCGGAGACAAAGGCCTCATCGGACCTGTCGGGGTGTGCCCCCAGATGCACCTTGCCGGCGGCAAGCATGGACAAGGCGTCGACGCCTGTCTGGAATGTTTTCTCTTCTCCTTTTAAAATAAGAGAATAATCAGGAGCCAGGGGTGACGTGTCGAACAGGGAGATGAAAACAGCCTTCGGCGTATCCTTCGGGTCGGCCACATGATCGAAAGGCCGCTGCCGGATAAAAGGCCACACACCACTCTTCAGCAGATTATCCACAATCTCTTCCCTTTTCATGCCGAGAGGATCACCCTTGCGGAAAGTCAGGCGTTCCTGCCTGCCGTCGGGGGTGACGATCACCTCGAGGATACGTCTCCGTTCACCGCGGAAGATCGTTTTCACCCGGCCACTCACCGGTGAGGTGAACAGGATATCCGGACGGTATTTATCAAAAAACAATGGCGTACCGGCCTTCACCTCATCACCCTCATGAACACTCAGCTTGGGAATCAACTTATGGAAATCAGGTGGTTTTAGTGCAAAAGATTCCGGTTCAGGAGCCTGAACCACTTTTTTTTCTGCCTCTCCCTGAAGATGGATGTCAAGCCCCCTCTTCAGTTTGATCACCTTGTCCATAGAAGCTTTATTTTGTTATGATATAAACAAAAATAATTTATTTTTTCTTTTTTATACATCGTTTCACAAATTAATTTTCATTCCACAAATTCACCTATGTTCATATTCAGATGTCTGTCAATACAATAAGATGTTAAAAAATCTGTTGAATAAACAGAATGATTACCTTTGCTGTATGTTTCTTAAATCACTTTTTCTTATTTCAGTGATCCGTCTCCTCACTATAGAGGGTACAGCACAGCCTTTGCGTGAAGAAAAGATCCTGGAGGACCGTATCTATTCGGAGACGATCCGTACCGTTGAGCTCTACCGCACCGGCTGGCGGATGACGGATCCGGTGCTGCAAAAAGAGGAAACGAACACTCTGAGTCTGGATTTCGATGATCTTTCGGACACTCCGGAGACCTATTTTTACACTTTTATCCATTGCGATGCGGACTGGAAGCCCACCGATCTCTTCCCCGAGGATTATCTCGAGGGCTATACGGAAAATGAGATCCGTGATTATGGGAGCTCGGTGAACACGACTGTCCCGTATGTACATTATCATCTCACTTTCCCGAATGAAGATATCCGTTTCCGCATCACAGGGAATTACATCCTGGAGGTATACAAGGACAATGATCCGGATCATCCGGCATTTACGGCCCGTTTCATGATCACCTCGGGGAGTGTCACCATCACCGCCAAAGTAACCCGCACCACGGGTCCTGACCGGCTGCGCAACCAGCAGTTGCTGCTGACGGTCGACTACGGGAGCCTGCCCCTGCGGTCACCTGTCGACGAGCTGTACGTGGTGATCCGGCAGAACGGCCGGTGGGACAATGCCATACGGGCTCCCCGCCCCACCGAGCAGGGCAACGGCCGTCTTGTTTTCGGCACCCCTTCCAACATCATCTTCCCCGGCGGCAATGAATACCGGAACCTCGACATCAAGAGTGTCCGCTACCAGAGCCCCGGGATCCTGAAGATAGACTATAACCCGCCCTATTATAATGTCATCCTGGAACCGGCAAAAATCCGGAGTCTCGGGCCCTATCTCACAAAAAAAGACCTGAACGGCCGTTTCTTTGTGGAAAACTCAAGGGGCAGCACCGCCGACACCGATGCCGACTATTTCAATGTCTTCTTCACCCTCCCTGCCAACTTCCCGTTCGAAGGAAATGTATATATCTTCGGAGCCCTCTCACAGTGGAACTACACGCAGCGGAACCGCATGCTTTACAACGAGAAAGAACACCGGTATGAGGCAACCATGATGCTCAAACAGGGCATGTACAACTACCTCTATGCCGTCAAAACGCCGGAAGCCGCCGCAGGCGACCTCACCCGCATCGAAGGCAGTCACTGGGAGACGGAGAACGACTACACCATCCTGGTCTATCACCGTGATCCCGGCGAGCGGTACGACCACCTCGTGGGGGTCAAGACGATCAACACGATCACAGTTAAATGAAGTTGAAGAGTTGAGAAGTTGAAGAGTTGAGAAGTTTTCTTCAACCTCTTTAACTTTTTAACCCCCTACTCACAACTCAAACTTGATGCCCTGTGCCAGGGGCAGCTCGGTGCCGAAGTTGATGGTATTGGTCTGGCGCCGCATATAGGCTTTCCATGCGTCGGATCCCGACTCGCGGCCGCCGCCGGTGTCTTTCTCTCCGCCGAAGGCCCCGCCGATCTCGGCGCCGGAGGTGCCTATGTTGACATTGGCTATGCCGCAGTCGGAGCCTCTGGCCGAGAGGAACTCTTCGGCCTCCCGCAGGTTGAGGGTAAAGATGGCCGAGGAGAGTCCCTGCGGCACATCGTTGTGCAGGGCGATGGCCTCATCAAGTGTTTTATATTTAATAAGGTACAGCAGGGGTGCGAAGGTCTCCTCCTGGACGATGCGGTAGTGGTTCTCCACCTCGGCGATGGCCGGGTTGACGTAGAGGCCCGACGGGTATTGCGGTCCTTCCATCACCTCGCCGCCGGTGATGATACGTCCTCCCTCTTTTTTTACCTCCTCCTGTGCACCGGTAAAGAGGTCCACGGCAAAACGGTCGATGAGCGGCCCCACGAGGGTCTTGTCGTCGAGGGGGTTGCCTATGCGGGAGGCCACCTGGCGGTAAGCGTTCACCAGGCGGTCTTTCACGTCGTCATATACCGTCTCCTGGATGATCAGGCGGCGGGTGGTGGTGCAGCGCTGGCCGGCGGTGCCGACAGCGCCGAAGACGATGGCGGGGATGGCCATGTCGATATCGGCATGCTGTGAGACGATGATGGCATTGTTGCCCCCCAGCTCGGCGATGACACGCCCCAGACGGGCCGAGACGATCTTGCTGACATGCTTGCCTACGGCTGTCGAGCCGGTGACGGAGATGAGGGGCACCCTTTTGTCCTGGAGGAAGTTGTCTCCCATGGCCGACGAACGGGCCACCACCAGGTTAAAGACCCCCTCGGGCACATTGTTCTTCTTCAGCACCGACGCGATGATGTTCTGCGTGGCGATGGCTGTCAGCGGCGTCTTGGAGCTGGGCTTCCACACCACCACATCGCCGGCCACGGCAGCGATCATGGCGTTCCAGGCCCACACCGCCACGGGGAAGTTGAACGAGGTGATCAGCCCGACGATGCCCAGGGGGTGGTACTGGTCGTACATCCTGTGCTTAGGCCGCTCCGACTGCATGGTGAAGCCGTAGAGCTGACGCGACTGTCCTACGGCGAAATCACATATGTCGATCATCTCCTGCACCTCACCCAGGCCCTCCTGGTAGATCTTGCCCATCTCGAGGGTCACCAGTTTGCCCAGATCGTCCTTGTACTCGCGCAGGGCCAGCCCTATCTGCCGCACCACCTCACCCCTTTTCGGGGCGGGGACAAGACGCCACTCCCGGAAAGCCTCCCGGGCTTTCAGGATCACTTTCTCGTAATCCTCTTTCGTGGCGTTCTTCACCCGGGCGAGGGTGCTCCCGTCGATGGGGGTCACCGACTCGGTCACCGGGCCTTCGGTGTCGTGCCATACCGTACCGGTCGTCACACCCGGGTTGACCTCCCGGATGCCCAGACGTTCCAGTGTCTTTTCAATACCATAATCTTTCAGATCCATTTCCAATGTGCTTTTACGGTTAAACAAACTCGCTCCGGGCTGCTCCCGGAGATCACTCCCGCCACCGGGAAATACCGGGGCTGATTAATTTTCCCTAAAAATAAGAGGTTCTTCTTAAAAACTTTATGATACGGAACATAATTTATGTCATTTTTAATGAATAATTATGCAATAATTTTGTAGTTTTAAGTCAAACCATAAAACCGTGAGTTATGCCAAAAGGAATTTACACCGTACCATTGCCTCAGAATGAACCCATTCTGAGTTATGCGCCGGGGAGCCCGGAACGTGCGGCCATCGAGGAGGCCATCAGGGAAGTTTACAGCTACGAGGTAGACATCCCCATGGTCATCGGAGGCAAAGAGGTCAGGACGGACAAGCGGGTGGCGATCACAGCGCCCCACGACCACCACAAGGTGCTGGGATACTATTACCAGGGGGGAGAGAAAGAGGTGAAGATGGCCATTGAGGCAGCCCTGAAGGCCCGGAAAGCGTGGGCTGCGATGACGTGGGAGCACCGTGCCTCCGTCTTTCTGAAGATGGCGGACCTGGTGGCCGGGCCGTACCGTTACAGGCTCAACGCCGCCACGATGATCGGCCAGTCGAAGAACGTCTTCCAGGCAGAGATCGACTCGGCCTGTGAGCTGGCCGACTTCTACAGGTTCAACACCCACTATATGACGCGTATCTATGCCGACCAGCCCTCGTCGGCGGCCAACACCTGGAACCGCATGGAGTACCGTCCGCTGGAAGGGTTCGTTTTTGCCCTGACACCTTTTAACTTCACCTCCATCGCCGGCAACCTGCCCACCGCCCCGGCCCTGATGGGCAACGTGGCCGTATGGAAACCCTCCAAAACGGCTATCTACTCGGCCCATGTGCTGATGGAGCTCTACCGCGAGGCCGGTCTCCCCGACGGGGTGATCAACCTGGTCTTCGCCTCGGGCCCCGTGGCCGCCCGGACAGTGCTAACCCATCCCGACTTCGCCGGCTTCCACTTCACCGGCTCTACGGCCGTCTTCCAGAGCATCTGGAAGATGATCGGCGACAACATCAGGACATACAAGACCTACCCGCGCATCGTGGGCGAAACGGGAGGCAAAGATTATATCATGGTCCATCCGTCGGCCAACAGGAAAGCCGTGATCACAGCCATGGTGCGGGGAGCTTTCGAGTACCAGGGCCAGAAATGTTCCGCCGCCTCGCGGGCATACATCCCCAAAACGATGTGGAAAGAGATGGAGGAAGAACTCGTAGCCACCGTCAGGGAGCTGAAGATGGGTCCGCCCGAGGACTTCTCCAACTTCATCAATGCGGTCATCGACGAAGCATCGTTCGACAAGATCACCGGCTTCATCGAAAAAGCAAAACAGGACAAAGAGACAGAGATCGTCGTGGGCGGCGGCTTCGACAAATCAAAAGGCTACTTCATCGAGCCCACGATCATCCGCACCGACGACCCGCATTATGTGACGATGGAAGAGGAACTGTTCGGTCCCGTGCTGACGGTCTATGTATACGACGATGACAAATTTGACGAGACCCTCGACCTGCTGGATGGCACCAGCATCTACGGGCTGACGGGAGCCATCTTCGCCGAGGACCGTTATGCCATCGAGAGAGCCACCGAGCGCCTCACCTATACTGCCGGCAACTTTTATATCAACGACAAGCCCACGGGGGCCGTCGTGGGTCAGCAGCCTTTCGGAGGAGCCAGAGGATCCGGCACCAACGACAAGGCAGGATCGATCCTCAACCTGTACCGCTGGGTCTCCCCCCGTGCGATCAAGGAGACCTTCGTGCCGGCGGAAGACTATCGCTATCCTTTCATGGGCTGACCCCCGGGAGACAGGCCGGTAAGGAAGAAAAAAACAGCATCGGAACCCTCTGATGCTGTTTTTGTTTTGTTTTTTCACTAATTTTGTGGCAGACCCCTCCTCCCATGACACACAAGCAGCTCATAAAAGCACTGTCGGTACTGAACAACAAATACTTCCTCATACTCATCTTTTTCCTTTTCTGGCTGCTCATTTTCGACAGCAACAACCTGATCGACCGCTACCGGCAGATGAAAGAGCTCCGTCAGTTGCGGCACGACAAGGAGTATTACCAGAAAAAGATCGAGCAGGACACCCGTAAACTGAAAGAACTTGAGACAGACAGCAAGAACCTGGAAAAATTTGCCAGGGAACAGTACCTGATGAAGAAAAAGGATGAGGACATCTTCATCGTCACGGAGGAGCAATAGGCCTTATACCGTCCGTCCCCCGCGGTCCATTTCCCGGTAGCGCTCCAGCAAGGCATGCAGATCCTCCGGCACCTCTCTCATCCCTTTCGACCGCAATAACTCTGCAGCCTCACTGATCACCGGCTTTCTTGTGTAAAAACCGCTGTGGATATGGTTCAGGTATTTGATCACCCGGAAAGCATCAAACCACCTGAAAAACCTTTTTGCGAAAGCCTTTGCCGTAGCCACATTGCCCGCTATCTCGTTCATCCGCCCGGAGAACTCTTCCCGCGGCAGAAAGTGTCTCAGCGAAGAGGGGAGCTTTTCGTACAGCTCCGCTGCCGGGACACCACTCCCGAACCAGGCGGCAGCCAGCCCTGAGAATATCCTGAGATCGGCAAATGCTTCGAGAGAGTAAGTAAGGAAAGTATCTTTTTCTCCTGTCATAAAACGATACATCTCAGGCCCCGTACCGAACGGCACCCGGCGTGCCGGACGGGGAGAAGGGATCACACGGGTGGTGGTCAGGTCCGCAAAATGTCCGGCCATGATGATCTTCTGCAGAAAATAAAAGTCTTCCCCTCCCTGACGGGTGTTCATCCCGCCCTGTTGCATATAGGCCCGCGCCCTGACAGCGAAGGCGGATCCCACCGTATGGTAGGCAAAAGGATGTCCTGCATGGCGCAGGGCCCGGACGAAATAGCGCAGATGCAGCTCATACTGCATGATGCCCCGGTAGACGATAGGAGGGAAAGGCCCCTGCAGAGGGTGTTCAAAATAGAGGGATGCCCCGTCGGTACGGGGGTTATTGAAGAAAAAGTCTTCGAGGGCCGTGAGGTAGTTCCTCTCCACCCGCGTGTCGGCGTCGAGGGAGGTGATGATCCCGTCGTCCCTCCCGGCAGCCTGCAGCCGCCAGAGGGCCTCATCCATGCCGGTCTTGCGGGCCAGCCCCACACCGGCCCTGCCGGGAGGAAAATCCTCGAACAACAGGGGATGAAGAGTAAGCTTTGCATGCTCCCACCGCGGCAGCTCCTCCCTGAGCATATCGTAGAGGACCCTGTTCCTCCCGAGCACAGCCGGGTCATCACCTGCAGCAGCATTGATCACGACAAGGACCTCCACATCTTTCTGCGGAGGGATGCAGGAAACAAGGGCATCGAGCATGGCCGCCACCTCCCCAGCCGTCTCGTCATAACAGGGGATCACAACCACATTGAACAACCGGGAGGAGGGAGCACGGCCGATGAGGGCCGGCCGTACAGAATGACGACGCCGGTACCCGACGAACAGATCCATAAGATCTACTGTACCTTCAGAAGCGAATCACGAACACTTTTGTACTGCTCATTAAGACCTGCCAGCACATCTTCGGTGATGTCGAGCTGCTTGTCCCCATACAAAACAGCCCCGCCGACAGTGGTGCTCAGCACATAACGGTACTGGTGCTGCCGGCTGTAGTCATTCAGAAAATCCACAATGCTGAAGATCACCTTCCGTGATCCCACCTGCTGCTCTTCCATGAGACGGCTGGCCAGGTCATCCTTCATCTGGAGGATCTGCTGCTGCTCCTGTTCGAGCTGTGCCTGTATCTTCTGCGCCTCCGAGCGGGTCACCAGACCCCGCTGCAGGTTGTTCTGGAACTCACTCACCTTGGTCTGCCATTTTTGTCCACGAGCATTTAGTTTGCTCTCGGAATCCATCTGCTTTTTCTGCAGACGGTTCTGCAGATCGGAGAACATATCATAGTTGGCCAGGAGGGTATCCATGTTGACATACACGATCGACATCTCCCCCACGGAGGCAGTGTCTCCCACCACTGCCGGCGCAACGCCGCCGGAGTTCTTCCCGGCGGTGAAATAAAGGATGTACAGGACAACAACGGCGATCAACAGGATAACATTGAGGATCAGGGATGATTTTTTCATGGTTCAGCAATTTTGTTATGCCGGCAAAGATAGAGGATTTCCTTTTTCATACTACCGCCGGAGAAAAGATTTTGAAAAGGAAAAAGGCAGAAGGCAGAAGGGAAGAGGAAGGGAGACCCGTACATTTCTTGATTTTTTCACTTTTCAGCTCTCTAAAACTCCGGGCAGGGGATGGCATGGATCTTTCTCCGTTTGTACTGGGTGGTCTTAAACTCGTACATGAAAGAGATCTCGTGGGATCCCCCTGTGCTCATGAGCAGGCGCGAGACGGTAAAGTCGTAGCTGTACCCCACCTGTATCTGTTTGGTCTTGTAACCCACCAGCACGATCATGGCATCGCGGCTGTTATACCCTTTGCCGCCCATAGGGATCGGTATCCCCCGGTACCAGAAGCCGAAAACCAGGGGGTTCTTGTACCAGTACATCCCCAGATCCAGCTGTTTAAACCGCCCCTGCGACTTGAATAAAAAAGCAAGCGAGAGACTCTCCTCAATAGGTTTGAGGAGACGTCCTTTTCTAACCACCTGGGCACCGCCGAAAACGGACACTTTGATGGGCATCTTGGTCTCGTCGCCGTACAACGACTGCTTGGGACGCAGGAGATGATCCACGGAAAAACCCAGCCAGAGCCGCTCGGTGTATGCCAGCACGGAGGTCTCGGCATCGATGTCCCCCACATTGTCGAAAGGCGGCTGCTCGGTGGGAGGCGTGTTGCCTCCCGGCGAGAGCTGGTCGTTGAATATAAGCCGGTAGAAATCCAGTGCCAGCTGGGCATACTTCACCTGGATGCCTGGACGTATATACAGGTAATCATTCACCTGGATGTTGTAAGAATAGAGCAGCCCCATGTTCAGCGTGCTCAGATG
>CAZYQV010000512.1:0-4631 GCA_964649775.1 uncultured Rikenellaceae bacterium | reverse complement strand
TCCAGCTGTTCCAGCCCATGGGAGGGGTGAGGGCCAGCAGACCGCCGGCACGGATGAGGAGGGTGGCCGTATCCTCCCCTGCCGCATTCCGCGCAGTGAGCAGCACCCGGTAGTCCCCTTTCCTGCGGATCTTCCCCGTGATGATGCCGGTCGTGGTGTCAAGGACAAGCCCTTCCGGCAGTCCTTCGGCCGCCAGGGTGACCGGCTCTTTTCCCGTCACCGGCACGCGGAAGAGGAAGTCGCGTCCCACACCCGCACCATAAACACGGGGACCGTTGATGCTGGGCCGTTCCGGCGGGGACGGCGTCAGGATATAAGGCACGCCCGTCTCCTCCGTCATGACATGGTCCGAATGTTCCGGATCAAAACGGCAACGAAGCATACAGCTGGAGACACCGGTAAAAGTGTAACGGATGGTATGGCCGATCTTCCGGCCGGCGGGAATGGTCATCTCTGTGGTCTCGCTGTAGATCACCCGGTCGTTGTCCTGGTTGATCACCTCTATGTTGAAAAGACCCGAGAAATCCTCGTCAGGAGAACGGTTGATCAGATAGATGACTTTCTCATAGCGGATGCGGTTGATGATAACAAACGGCTCCTTCATCAGGTCGAAGGATACATAGTCCGCCACATCCCGCATGGCCACATAAGGCTCCGGACCGTACATCCCCCCCAGGCCGCCCCTGTCCCATACCCGCACGGCGATGACATTGTCGTCATCCCAGTGAATACGCGGATCACCGGCCGCCAGGGTGTATTTCCTCACACGCGCCCACGTCTCCCCCTCATCGGGGATCCGGCGGGGGAAGAGCGTATCCGCCGGCAGGGTGACGCCGTTCTGTCCCAGGGGCTGTCCGTTGAGCCAGGTCTGGTCACGGTCGTCGATCTTACCGAGGAAGATCACCACAGAGTCCCTGTAGTAGGAACGTTCTTTCAGAGAGGAAGGGATGGTGACATGTATCCTGTACCACGCGTAACCGTCCAGGTCGGCATAGCCCTGGGCATCCCACACCTGCAGGGGAGAGATATCTTTCCAGGCGCTGTCGCTGAATGCCGGGGAGGACCAGGAAGGATCATCGCCGGGCATGAACTTCCAGCCCTCGTCAAGACCGATCCGGCTCTCATGGGGAGACGAACAGGAGAGCAGGAAAGTCATCCATGAAATGAGAAAAAAGAGTACTTCTCTGCGCTTCATCGTTTTCTGTTTTTTTTCGCCAAAGACATCTCAAAGATAAAAAAACAACTAATCATCATCCGGGTCATCACCCGTCAGATGCTCAGGGTACGGATCATCTTTCCGGAAAGAGTGCCAGATAATACGGTTCATCAGATCATCCTCTCCGGCGTCTATGCCCCTTGCTGCCAGGCGTACCGACTCGTCGGCATAGTAGAGGTCTTTGCCTGTCAGCGCCGTCTGCGGCGGGTTCATCTCATCCAGGGGGATGCGGTTCTCCTCATGCAAATAAGGTAAAAAATCAGGTGTGGCGGTAAATACATCAAACATGGGTTCAGCTGTGGCGTCGGCAATATTCATCGGCGGCAGGCCCAGGATCTGTTCGATGGTACGCACCGTGGAGGTCTGGTTGTAGGGCGTGGTAACGGTTTTGTGCAGGCGGGAATAGGGGCTGATCACAATGCCCACGGTGCGGTAGGCCGAGAGGTGATCCCAGCCGGCCTGGGAATCATCTTCCGTAACGAAGACTACCGTATTTTTCCAGAAACGGCTCCTGGTGAGTTCTTCTATGATACGTCCCAGCGCCAGATCATTGTCGGCCACCATGGCCCGCGGTGTCGGATGCACGGGAGATGTGCCGGCTGTATGATCATTGGGCAGGGCCAGGATCATCAGGTCGGGGAGCTGGTCTCCCTCCATCTGTTCATAACGGTGCAGGTCGCGGATAAACACATCCGCACGCATGATATCGGGGAAGTTATGACTGTCATAGGCAGGATAGGACGGCGAGAGAATGCCCCGCACCCGGTCGATGGTGGTCTTGTTCCGGAAAGTTACCGGCTCGCCCGCCATGTATGCCTGATAGATATCGGCCCATTTTTTATTGCCGTAGTCCACCGGCACGGCAGCCTCGCCGTAGATCACCACATTTTTTCCATGATCCAGTGCATTGTCCCACAAAAAACCTGTTTTGGGATAGGCCATGGCATCGTAGAGCACGTGGGTATAACTGCGGAACCAGGCCCGCACGTTCTTCTCTATATAGTCCGTCACGATGGAGGCATCCGTCCAGAGATGTCCCTCTGCCGAGCACTTACCCGAGGCCTCGTAGTGGTCCATCAGCTGAAAATCTTTCACCAGCTTATGCATGTTGGGTGTCACCTCCGCGCCGAAAGCACAGAGTGAAGGATCGCCGTCGCCGCCGGGCACATCTCCCAGCACCTGGTCATACGTACGGTTCTCCTTGATGATGTATATCACATGTTTGAATACGGAGGGTTCGCCCACCCGCTCAGGCACGGGCACCGGTTTGCGGCCCTCCCGCGGCAGCAAAGCCGCCAGATCAAGACGGTTCATGTGGTTGGTCTCCTTGACGGTCTGCGTATAACTTTCCAGCTGCTGTGCCTCCGGCACAGCGATCACCGAAACGGCAGCCATCATCCGGTGGCTGTTGTATGCTCCCTCGCCGGAGGGCTCTTTCCCTTCAGCATGTTGCCCCTCAAAACGTATGCGTGCTCCCAGGGCTTCTATGTCTGCCACATAGATCTTTTGTCTTTTCTCTGCCAGGGCGATCCCTCCCGGCCAGGCACCCGTAGGGATAAACCCTTTCACCCTGCTCTCCCCCTCTTCTCCTGCGGAGGAGGCCTCCTTGCCCAGAGCGACCACCGCCAGGGCATTGTCCATGCCGTTGCCCACATAGAGCGTATGACCGTCGGAGGTTATCGCCAGAGCGGAGGGCGTGTCCCCGAACCAGGGATTGTCCTGCTGCATCAGGCGGACGGAGATCTTCTCCGTCACCTCATCGTCCTGCGTGCTGATCACGGAAACATAATCTTCATTTCCGTTGGCCACGTACACGAACCTGCCATCAGGCGAAGCGACAATATCATTGGGATGGAGACCGGTGACGATCTCTTTCAGCAGCCGGCCGTCAGCAGTATCCACGACGCTCACCGTCCCCGAGCTGACAGCTCCCGTTACGGGATCCACATAAGCTTTCCCCCACGGTATCCCTGCCGCAGCTCTCAGGGTATCTGCGGGGACGCTCCCCGACCAGTTGGTAACATACAGCTTTCCTGCCGTCAGGACGACACCGTAGGGTGCCAGCCCCACCGGCACCTCCCACAGCACCCTGCCGGCCTCCGGATCCAGTTTGACCAGGCGGTCGTTGCCGTTCAGCACCACATAAAGCAGCAGGTGTTCCTCCGTGCCGGCCACGACGATACCGTTGGGAAGGGAGGCACGCGCCTCCCCGCGGGGGTCAAAACGGTAGGTGCGTATCTCCTTCAGTCTCTCACCGTCCCAGGCTGCCCGGAACACCGCGTTGCGGGCTCCCCAGAAAAGGGTGGGCACACCACGGACCCGCGACCACTGTATCCCCCCGTAGGTGTTGACCGTGCGCCAGGGATCCTGACGGACGGAAAAGACATGCGCGACGCTGTCCTTCTCCACATCCAGGATCACCACACTGAAGCGTTCCTCTACAGCAACATACCTCCCGCAGGGAGACAACACCACACCCAGCGCATGGTTCTCCAGTGCCGAGTCGCCGAAAAAGATCATTTTGCCGGCCGGCCGTATCACCCGGTTATAAGGCATGACAACGCCGGCCTGTGCTTTCTTTCGTTCTTCACAGGATACCAGCACAGCCGACAGGATCAGTATACCTGTCAGAAGAACCGAAAAAAAAAGGTTTTTGGGGCGGTCAACAGTTTTGCGGTACATTGCTGAAAGCTTTTTGATTTCTTATCAAAAAAACAAAATATTCCGGTCAATAATCCGGGAGCTGAAATATTTCTTTAATTTTAGTCGAAATTTACGAAAAAAGCATGCTGAAAAAGAGATACCGTGAGCTCCTGTATTTTTTCCGCACCTCGGACACAGCGTTCCTGCTTTTCTTCGCTGTCCTGGCCGGCTTCGGTGCCGGCTACGGGGCGGTGGTGTTTCGCTGGCTGATCAATCGTTTCTCGGATCTTTTTTTCAAGGGAGGGGCTTCGTTGTTGTCGTCGCTGGGGCCGTGGTACATTCTTCTGATCCCCGCCGCCGGCGGTCTGATCGTAGGCCTGCTGGTCTATTACCTGGCTCCCGAGACCAAAGGCCACGGTGTGCCGGAGGTGATGTACGCTGTCGACCGTGAGGGAGGGCGTATCCGCATACGTGTGGCGGTGATCAAGGCGGTGGCCTCGTCGGTATGTATCGGCTCCGGCGGGTCGGTGGGCCGTGAGGGTCCCATCGTGCAGATAGGCAGCTCGCTGGGCTCGTCGCTGGGGCAGCTGTTCCGTCTCTCGCGTGACAAGGTGAAGATCCTGGTGGCCTGTGGTGCCGGCGGCGGCATCGCCGCCACCTTCAACGCTCCCCTGGCCGGCATCTTTTTCGCCCTGGAGATCATCCTGCGTAGCTATGCTCCCCGTCATATCTCCTCGGTGGTGCTCGCCTCGGTGCTGGCCACCGTGGTGTC
>CAZYQV010000511.1:0-4274 GCA_964649775.1 uncultured Rikenellaceae bacterium | reverse complement strand
AGGCCTGTTTCCATGTGACCCCCACGATGGGATAGTCGTAGAAAGAGGGATGCCAGAAGTACATGTTGGTCCAGGGCTCGTTGTAGGAGTAGGTGAAGTCGCGTATCCACACCAGCGTGTCGGGATAGCAGGGCACCTCATCGTGAAAGATGAAAGCCGAACGGTCCTGGATGGTGATCCATTTTTCGTTGACATAGTCGTACACACGACCGTGGTAGGACTGTGTTTTGTAGTCCCACTGGTTGGATTGTTTGGCAGCCTGTTTCAGGTCGATCCAGAAATAGGAATAGATCAGTTTGCGGGTATCGATCTGTTTTTTGCCGAAGAAACGTTCTTCGGGAGCGTAGTACATCTCTTCCACGATGGCTTTGATGTCTTCGGTCATGGCCTTGCCGGTATAGGGGGTTTCCCAGTTGATGACGGGAGGATCGTATTCATCGCCGTTCTCATCGACTTTGAAAAACCCTTCGATCCCGGCTTCTCCCAGTTTGTAACGGATGATGGAATCCCTCACATAATTGATAAACTGTCTGTACTCACTATTTGTGATCTCGGTCTCGTCCATCCAGAAAGCATCGACGGTGACCGTTTTACTGGCTGAGTTCATGGCCCAGCTGATATCCTGATCGCTGGGACCCATATTGAAACTCCCCTGAGGGATGAAAACCATGCCGTAGGGCTCGGGTTCGAAATATCTTTTGCCCGGCACTCCTACCAGCTCTCCATTGTATGATGAACCACCGCAACCGCTGAGAAGAAAAATAACAATCAACCCTAAAAAACTCAATTTTTTCATAGCACTACAATGTTATTGATACTGCAAGTAATACAAATTTTTTTAAAAATCATAAAAATCGGATACTTTTATAACTTTTTGGTTCGTGTTGCAAACTGACATTAAAACAATATTTTATCATCACTTCGTGTGTTCCTCCGGTGTTGGCTCTGATCTCCGATGTCTGAAAATCATAAGAATAACCGATCCTCAGTCCGCTGATGAGCTGGAGTCCCACCATAGCAACAAAAGCATCTCCCGTTCTGTATGAAACGCCGCCCCACACTTTTTTATTGTAAAGGAGATTGACATTCATTGTCAGTTGTGTGGCTTTGCCGTCGGACTGCATGAAGAGGGAGGGCAGCAGTTCGAACACGGGGTTGGGCAGGCGCAGGTTGTATCCTGCCACAACGTAATAGTGGCGGGATACGAAAGGTTCTCCTTTGGTATATTTTATTTTTGGCTGGTTGAGATGGGTGGTGGAGACGCCCACGTAGAAGTCGTCGGAATGGTAATAGAGTCCTGCGCCCATGTCGAAGGCCAGGGCGCTCTCTTTGTTTTCCGGGATGAGGGGATCGCCGCCGGGAGGGGTATGGTAGTCACTTGTAGGGATCTCCCAAGAGGGATCGAGGCTTTTGTTGATGAGTCCGAAGCTGAGGCCTATGCCGAGGCTTCCGTTGCCCAGTTCGAGGCGGTAGGCATAGGTGCCGGTGATGGTAAGGTCTTTTTCGAATCCCAGGTTATCACTCATGAGCGAGAGGCCCACGCCGCTGCTGATGCCGAAAGGCTTGACGAAGGCCTCTCCCTGGAAGACGGTGGTGGAGGGGGCGCCCTTGAAACCGACCCACTGCTGGCGGTTGACGCCGGTGGCGCATATACCGCCCGTGCTGCCGGCAAAACCGGGATTATAGGTGAGTTTATTGAACATAAACTGGCTCATTTGCGGATCCTGTTGTCCGAAAACAGATGCAATACCCATCATCATCAGGAGCAGGGCTCCGACAACTTTTCCTAACCGGTTGTCCATCAGCTAATTGTCCTCTACATTCAAAAGATTTTCCTTCAAGTAAAGTAAGCAAAAATAATATTTTCCACCAAATTTATCAACACCGGCATGTTCATAAACCGACGGACAGACCTATCTTTTATACTCAATTTTCCGGGAAAGGTTACAGGTGGGGAGCGGATGTTATTTGAGCATGTCGAGCCATCGTTCGGGTATCTCCCTTTTTCCTGCCAGGAGGTAGTCTTCGTAGGAGCAGGCTATCCATTCCTGTTTGCCGGTGATCTTGTCGGGCAGGGGGGTGAGGAACCACCAGCGGTCGGTGCGGTTGCTTTTGAGGAAGGTGATCTTGTGGCCTGTGCCGGTGAGGTCGATGACGAACTGTGTGAAGTTCTCCCCTGCCGGGTCGGGTGTTTCTTTCATCCTTTGTGCGAGGCCGTTGGTGAAGAACCAGATCATCTGTGCTGCCAGGTGGGTGGTCTGGTCGCGCACGTCGAGGCGTGGGTTCACTTCGGAGACGATGAAGACGGATATGTGGTCGCTCAGGCCCGAGAAGTGGGCCATCTGGCAGATCTCGTTGCCTGAGAAGCCGTTGGGTGAAGGGTTGAGGGTCCCCGGGGCGTCGCTCTGCCGTACGGCTGCCAGGTCGAAGCTGTGTATCTCCGCATCGCGGAAGAGGGGTTCGTAGTAGGGTATGTTCTCGCGTACCTTCCCCACGCGCCAGGTGTGGTATCCTTTCCTGCCGAGGCGGTCGAGGTCGGCCAGGCTGACCAGATATTCCTGGTGGCCCAGGTTGACATAGCCGGTCTTGCCTGTGGTGTCCGCCATGATCTTCTCCAGCCAGGTGTCGGAGGTGATCTCTTTCTCGCCTTTGTCCATGTCGAGACGGGCGTCGACGGTGAGGAGGCGCACCCTGCCGCGGTATTTCATGAGTGCTTCGTGGCATCCGAGGGTGATGTCCTGGGTGCCTCCCATGATGACGGGGATGACGTTGTTCTCCAGGAGGTGGAAGACGATGTCGCGGATGCCGTAGAGGGTGTCGGAGGGGGCTGTGCCGGGCCGCATGTTGCCCAGGTCGATGATGTTGATGGCATTGCGTATCCTGGCCAGGGAGTATAGTTTGCGGCGTATGTGGTCGGGTGCTTCCAGCGAGCCTTTGTTGCGCGAGTTCCGCTCTTCGGGCACCCCCATGAGGGCCATGTCGAAGCCCTCCACCTCCGTGACGGGCGTGTCGGGGGTGTGGATGACGAGCCGTCTCCCGAACTCATCTTTGGCATGGACATTCCTCACCAGCGGCCGGGGCAGGCTGACGGGATCGAAATAGTCGGTTAGGTCCATTGTGGTTTCCTTGGCGGTTTATTTTTTGTTTCCGTGTTTTTTCCCTGCGGGAGCATCGTTCACCAGCTTCATGCAGTCGTCATAGGTGAGCTCTTCGGGTTTGGTCTTTTTGGGGATGCGGTAGTTTTTCTTTTTGTATTTGATGTAGGGGCCCCACCGGCCGTTGAGGATGCGCAGGTCGGGGTCTTCGTCGAAGGTCTTGATGACCATTTTTTTGTCTGCTTCTCTTTTTGCGAGGATGATCTCCACGGCTCTGTCGCGGGTGACGGTGAGGGGATCGTCGCCGGAGGGGATGGAATAGAACTTACCGCCGTGGCGCAGGTAAGGGCCGAAGCGTCCGATGGCTGCCACGATCTCCTGGTCTTCGAACGTCCCCACGGTGCGTGGCAGACGAAACAGTTCGAGGGCTTCTTCAAGGGTGATGGTCTCGATGAGCTGGCCTTTGCGCAGGCTGGCATAGCGAGGCTTGGTGTCGCCGTCGGCGCGGCCTATCTGCACCACCGGTCCGTAGCGTCCCACTTTGACGATCACCTCTTCCCCGCTTTCCGGATCTTTTCCCAGCACCCTTTCACCGGTCGTTTTCCCTGTGCTTTTTTCGGTGAGCTCTACCTTGGGATGGAAGTCTTCGTAAAACCTGCGGATCATCTCCGTCCAGTTGATCCTGCCGCTGGCGATCTCGTCGAACTGTTTTTCCACTTTGGCGGTAAAGTTATAGTCGAGGATGTCGCCGAAATGTTCGAGCAGGAAATCATTCACCACCATTCCTATATCGCTGGGGAAGAGTTTTCCTTTTTCTTTGCCGAAGGTCTCTTTTTTCATTTTCTCCTCCACCTTCCCTTTGTTCTCTTTCAGGGTGAGGATGGATATGTTCCTGGTCTCTCCGGGCCGGTCTTCTTTGATGACGTACCCACGTTGCTGTATGGTGGTGATGGTGGGGGCATAGGTGGAGGGACGACCTATCCCCAGTTCTTCCAGTTTCCGCACGAGCATGGCTTCGTTGTAGCGCGGCGGCGGTTGTGTGAAGCGTTCGGTGGCGGTGATGGTCTTGTATTTCAGGGGAGTCCCTTTGGTGATGGGCGGCAGGTAGGTCTCTGTGCCGCTCTCTTCCTCTTCCTTGTCGGACCATACTTTCAGATATCCGTCGAAGAGCACCACTTC
>CAZYQV010000510.1:0-6028 GCA_964649775.1 uncultured Rikenellaceae bacterium | reverse complement strand
AAGCTTGATGCTCAATTTTCGAAGCTTGAAATTAAAGAAGCCGGGGAAACCCGGCTTTTTTTTAGTGCCTTAAGTGCACTTGAGTGACTTGAGTATTGGAAGTTATAAGTGACTAAAGTTTCGAGTGACTAAAGTTGAATTTGCGGCTTTGCCGCGGCATTAGTTCGCCGGTGTTCACGTCATTGGCCTGCTTCACAGGCGTCATCAGAATAAGCCGGACTTTGCGAGGAGCGAAGTGACGTGGCAATCCCATCAAACTCACCCCTATACCCTCAACCCTAATCCCTTCAACTCTTCAACCTCTTCGACTTTTTGACCTTTTGACTCTTTTGCCCCGGGAGCAAAAAAAAACCGCAACGGCTGTTGCGGTTTTTTTTCTGTTGTGATGAGGACTACTTCTCCTGCTCTTCTTTGATGGCGGCCTGAGCGGCGGCCACGCGGGCGATGGGCACGCGATAGGGTGAGCAGCTCACATAGTTCATGCCTACGCGGTGGCAGAACTCAACGGAGGAGGGCTCGCCGCCGTGTTCGCCGCAGATACCCACCTTCAGGTTGGGACGTGTACTGCGGCCTTTCTCGATGCCGATCTTGATGAGCTGGCCGATGCCTTCCTGGTCGAGCACCTGGAACGGGTCGTTCTTCAGGATGCCTTTCTCCAGGTAGATGGGCAGGAACTTGCCCACATCGTCGCGCGAGTATCCGAAGCCCATCTGTGTGAGGTCGTTGGTGCCAAAGCTGAAGAACTCGGCCGACTGTGCGATCTGGTCGGCCACCAGGGCGGCACGCGGGATCTCGATCATCGTACCTACCAGGTAGTCTATCTTCTCACCCCGCTCTTCGAACACTTTCTCTATCGTGCTGCGGATGATCTCTTCCTGCATTTTCATCTCGTTGAGTGTGCCGGTGAGGGGCACCATGATCTCGGGCCTGGCGTTGATGCCTTTGGCCTTCAGGTTGAGGGCCGCCTCGATGATGGCGCGGGCCTGCATCTCGGTGATCTCGGGATAGGTGTTGCCCAGACGGCAGCCGCGGTGTCCCAGCATGGGGTTGACCTCCATGAGCGACTCCACTTTCTCTTTGATCTTCTCCACAGGTACGCCCATCTCTTCGGCCATCTCGCGCTGGTTCTCTTCTTCGTGCGGCACGAACTCGTGCAGCGGCGGGTCGAGCAGACGGATGGTCACCGGCAGGTCGTGCATCACCTCGAAGATGCCTTCGAAGTCGCTGCGCTGTATGGGCAGCAGCTTCTCGAGGGCCTTGCGGCGTCCTGTCTCGTCGTCGGCGAGGATCATCTCGCGCATGGCTTTGATGCGGTCGCCCTCGAAGAACATGTGTTCGGTACGGGTGAGGCCGATGCCGCGGGCGCCGAAGTCACGGGCCACCTGCGAGTCGTGGGGCGTGTCGGCGTTGGTGCGCACCTCCATGCGTGTGTACTTGTCGGCCAGCTTCATCAGCTCACCAAAGTCGCCGCTGAGCTTGGGCTCGATGGTGTCGGTCTTGCCGTCATACACCTCGCCGGTGGTGCCGTTGAGGGAGATCCAGTCGCCTTCTTTCCACACTTTGTCACCTACGCGCATCACGCGTTCTTTGTAGTCGATCTGTATGCTTCCTGCTCCGGAGACGCAGCACTTGCCCATGCCGCGGGCCACGACGGCAGCGTGGGAGGTCATCCCGCCGCGGGCGGTGAGGATGCCTTCGGCGACATTCATGCCGCGCAGGTCTTCGGGAGAGGTCTCGATACGTACCAGCACCACCTTTTCACCTTTGGCAGCCCACTCTTCGGCCTCGTCGGCGTGGAAGACGATGCGGCCGGTGGCGGCGCCGGGAGAGGCGGGGAGGCCCTTGGAAACGACCTGTGCCCGCTTGATGGCATCCTGGTCGAAGACGGGATGCAGCAGCTCATCCAGCTTGTCGGGCTCGATGCGCAGCAGGGCGGTCTTCTCATCGATCATGCCTTCGCGCAGCATGTCCATGGCGATCTTCACCATGGCCTGGCCGGTGCGTTTGCCGTTACGGGTCTGCAACAGCCACAGTTTGCCCTCCTGGATGGTGAACTCTAGGTCCTGCATGTCTTTGGCATGCTTCTCCAGCTTGTCCTGTATCTCGTAAAGCTCTTTGTATATCTCCGGCATGGTCTCCTCGAGCGAGGGATATTTCGTCCTTCTCTCTTCTTCAGATACGCCTGCCAGCTTGGCCCAGCGCAGCGAGCCCTCTTTGGTGATCTGCTGCGGTGTGCGGATACCGGCCACCACATCCTCGCCCTGGGCGTTGATCAGATATTCACCGTTAAAGATATTCTCGCCGGTGGCGGCATCACGGGAAAAAGCCACACCCGTGGCCGAGTTGTTGCCCATGTTGCCGAAGACCATGGCCTGAACGTTGACGGCTGTGCCCCAGTCGTCGGGGATCTTGTTAAGACGGCGGTAGAGGATAGCCCGCTCATTGTTCCAGCTGTCGAAGACGGCCAGGATGGCGCCCCACAGCTGATCCCACGGGTTGTCGGGGAAGTCATGTCCCGTACGCTCCTTGACAGCTGCCTTGAAACGCTTCACCAGCTCTTTCAGGTCGTCCACGTCGAGGTCGGTATCCAGCTCGATGCCTTTCTTCTCCTTGAGTTCTTCCATGATCTCCTCGAAAGGATCAATATCCTCTTTGGTTTTGGGTTTCATGCCCAATACCACGTCGCCGTACATCTGTACAAAACGACGGTAGGAGTCCCAGGCGAAACGCTCGTTGCCGGTCTTTTTGGTCAGACCCACCACGGCGTCGTCGTTCATCCCCAGGTTGAGGACGGTGTCCATCATCCCCGGCATGGAGGCCGGAGCACCCGAACGGACGGAAACGAGCAGGGGATTTTCCTTATCTCCAAAACGGGAACCCATAATCTTTTCAATGTGGGTGATCCCCTTCTCCACATCCTCTTTCAGTAGTTCGATGACCTTATCCTTCCCCAGTGTATTATATTCCGTGCAAACTTCCGTGGTGATGGTGAATCCGGGAGGTACCGGCACACCGATACGGCTCATCTCGGCCAGGTTGGCCCCTTTGCCGCCAAGCAGCAGACGCATTTCCGCGTTCCCTTCTGCCTGCTTGTTGCCAAATGTGTAAATACGCTTCTTTTGAGACATAATTTGTTGTTTTTTAGTTTATTAAGTATGTTAGTGTTAGTCAAAACGACCCCAAAAGTAATAAAAATGACGGCTTTTATAAAGAATAACTGTCATTTTGTGTGTTAAAAAAGATTAATTATAGTTAGCACAAAAGGAAAAAGGTGGCACGATGGGGAAGGGTAAGGGGGTGATGAAGCGATGAGGCGATAATGCGATGAAGCGATAATGCAATGAGGTGATGAGGCGAGCTTAACTCAAAACTCGATACTCAAAACTCAAAAACTGGAATAGATACTGAACTTATAGGCAAAGTTATCCTTTGTCTGAGGCAGGCTGTAAGGCCCATAGCGGTAGAGGATGCCGAACCCCAGGTCGCTGAGGCCGAGGGGGATCAGCTGGCGGATCACAAAGCCGGATTCGTAATATCCTTTGCTGAGGGTGCTGAAATCGAAATTGAGATGGTCGGCCGGCTGGGAGATGTTGCCGATGGCCATATTGGTGAGCAGCATCAGGCGGGGTTTCCAGTTGCGGATATGTACCAGCAGGTCCCGGAAGTCCCAGGTGAGGTAGAGGGCGGCATATTTATCGGAGAGGAACTCGCTGGTGCGCATGGTGCCGAAAGAGTTGGGGGCATACAGGGTGAAGGTGCGGTAGGTGCCGTTGGCGGCGAAGAGCTCAGTGGCGGGGGTGTGGCCTGTGATGATCCCTGCGCTGAGGGACCAGAGGAAGTCGCCATAATATTTTGTGCTCATCCGGTCGCTGACGCGCAGGTCGAAACGGTGATAGGAGAAATCCCCGTCGAGAAAGTTGTTGAAACCGCGGGAGTACTTGAACCATACCGTGGGGTAGTCTGATCCGAGCGACAGCGTACCACGGGTCGTTTTTATGGTTTTCTCGCGGAAAGCATAGCGGAACTCCATCGTCATGAGGGAGAGGTGATATACCTGGCTTGTGTCGGCAGCATCGAAGGGCAGGTACATGTATGTGCCGAAAGCCTCCTTTTTTTGCCGGATGAAGGCGATGTTCCATTTAAAGTCGCGCAGGGGTTTTATCCGGAACCGGAAGCTGACGCCCATCCACTCGGTCATGTTCATGCGGCGGGTGAAAAAACGGCTGTAGTTGTTGAGGTCGAGCAGGGCGTTCTTCTCGCCGGCAAAAGAGGTGCCTCCTTCGGGCAGTGCTTTGTAATAATATTCCAGGCGAAGGGTGGAGCCGGAGGCTTTATGAACCTTTATCTCCAGATCGCCGCCGTACTTGGCTGTCTCGTCGCGGAAGCCGTAGCCGCCAAAGCCTCCCAGCCGCACCACCTTCGAGAAACGCCCGTTGGTATGGATACCTGCACCGAGGTAGAAGCCTTCGTAATCGTTGTAATGCATGAACTGGTCCATGTCGATGTCGAAAGGACCTGCCGGGATGGCCCCCGAGGCAAGGGTCAGCAGGAAGCCGGCATAACGGTCGAAGTTCTCGGCCCGTCCGATCGAGTCGAGGAAACGGTAGGTCTCCTGCTCTGCGCTGTCAAGGGGTGTTACGCGATAGCGTTGCCAGTAACTGGTATCACGGTGTATGGCCGCCGGTTCGACCTCCACCTCGTCGAAGCCCATATCCCTTTTCCGGATATCGGGGTTGAGGTCGATGTCGCGCAGGAAGCTCACGGCATGGGCCACGGGATGGTAACTCTTCCCGTTGTGTTCGGCCGTTGCTCCGTTCAGGAAATGGATGTCCGTCTTGAGTTGTTCGGGAAACCAGAGGGTGTCAAAACGCCGGTAAGCCTGTTGTATCGTCACTTCTATGTCGGAGGTATCTGTTGCCGGTTCGGCCTTCACGTTCTCGATGGCCCAGCCGCGGCTGTTGATGGAAAGAAAGCCCTGGAGGGCATTGAAGGTGGTGTTCCTTTTCGGCCGGAAAGAGATGATGAAGGTAGTGTCGCCCGGCGAGCGGATGATCGTGTCCTCGAGGATGAAGAGATACTTCTTTATACTGCCCCGGCTGACAGGGTTGACATAGTCTTTGGTGAGGATGCGGATATGGTCCCTGTAGAAAAAAGGAGTCTGTAGCTGGGAGAGCATCAGCACAATCACCGGGTCGCGGAAGCCGGAGATCTTCGAGGCCAGGACGATGTTCTGGTTCAGGTCGGGTTTGATGTACCGGCGGCGCGTGACCGTTTCGAGGATGAAAAGGTGTTGTTTCTCCAGAAAATGCCGCAGTGCCAGCTCCGAGCTGTCGAGGAGGGTGGTATCGCAGGTGAGCAGCGAGTCGGCATCGATGGTGACGATCATCTTATCGTAGGAGGTGTAGCTGAACCTGTCCAGTTTTTCCGGGTCGTTGTCTTTGCGGTGGGCCACCGCCTGGCGGATGATACGGTGGGCGGGGTTGATGCCGGGGAGCACTCTGACCGCGTCGAGGGCTACCGGCCGGTAGTGAAGACGTATCTGCTGAACAGGCCGGGAATAGTCGATGTGCCATGTGAGAGGGGCGTACCCTACACACGAGATCTTCAGGCAACATACTTTTTCGGGGAGGGTGAGGGTAAACCTCCCTTCGACGTCGCTGACGGTGCCGTGAGCGCCGTCAGCGGTGACAATGTTGACGAAGGCCAGGGGAGTGCCGTCGCCGGCATCGGTGATCCTGCCGCGGAGGGTTACCTCCTGGGCCGTGGCAGAGGAGAGCAGGAGGGCGAAGAACAGCAGCAGCAGGATCTTTTTCATAACGGGGCGTTGGCAGGGCAAAGAATGAGAGGTCATTGTGCAGCATCGCTTTGCCAGTATTCTTTGGAATCAATGTCCATGATGGTGAGCTTGCCCCACCACCCTGCGCCGGTATCCATCATCCATACGCCTTTGATGAAGACAGGCACGTTAAAACCATAGTTGATGGTGGGGGTATGACCTACATACACCTCTTCATAGGGGGTCAGGTTC
>CAZYQV010000509.1:0-3115 GCA_964649775.1 uncultured Rikenellaceae bacterium | reverse complement strand
ACTTCATCGACCCCACGGTATCGCTCAAGGTGCTAAGCGGCATTGAGGAATACCTGCAACGGCATGGTTTCTCGTCAGTACGGGAGCTGACAGGGGCGCTGGAGGTGTAAGAAAGTTACAAGTGACTAAAGTTACCTGCCTGCCACCGGGATGGCCTGTCATACGGCAGGCAGGTGAGTGGCTAAAGTTGGGGGCTCATGAACCGCAACATCGCAAAGAACGGCAGAAAGCCGTGATCATCCGGCAACGGGAGAACCCGCACTTCTCCGGGTTTTCAACAATCGGGCTTCGGGCAACAGGCTTTAAAAACGTAAACGGCCGGCAGATTTCCTGCCGACCGTTTAACCAGGCACATTGGAGAGAGAGTAGAGAATTTTGATTTTTGAATTCTGTTTTATGAATGTTGATTGCTGAATTTTGAATGATCTCAGGGGCAGCAGGGGGCCGGGGTTTCTCTTGTCGTAATTTCATCTACATGTTTTTCGTGATGGTCGGCCACGCGGCCCGAGGGGTCGGTGTTGGCCTGCCATTTGGGGATCCATTTCAGCACCGTATGGGCCGTAGCCTCTCCGGGGAAGAATTTCTCAAACACTTTCCGGAAATAGTAGGCTTCTTTGGTGTCGGGGGTGTTGTAGGGATATTTTGCTGCCGCCCCGGCCATCTCGGCGTCGCTCACCCGTGCGGCGGCATACTCCACCACCGAGTCGATCCAGCTGTAGCCCACGCCGTCGCCGAACTGTTCTTTCTGGCGCCAGAGGATCTCTTTGGGCAGCCAGGGGTCTTCGGGGGTGTCGAAAGCCTTGCGCAGCACATATTTCTCGGGTTTGCCGCTGCTCTTGTCGGGGCGTTTGGCGTCGGGCTCGATGAGCATGGCCGTGTGGAGGAAGTCGAGGTCGAGGAAAGGCACCCGTGCCTCGATGCCGTGGGCCATCGTCGACTTGTCGGCCCGCAGGCAGTCGGCCGTGGAGAGGCGCAGCACACGGCGCACCGTCTCTTTCTGGAACTCGAGGGAGGAGGGGGCGTTGTGGAAGTAGAGGTATCCGCCGAAGATCTCGTCGGAGCCCTCGCCCGAGAGCACCACCTTGATGCCTGCCTCGCGGATGGCCTTCGAGAGGAAATACATGGGTGTGGCGGCACGGATGGTGGTGACATCATAGGTCTCCAGGTGCCAGATCACCTGCTCCAGGGCTTCGAGACCCTCCTCGACGGTGTAAAGCACCTCGTGGTGCACCGTCCCCAGGAAACGGGCCACCTCGCGGGCAGCCACCATGTCGGGAGCGTCGGAACTGATGCCCACCGAGAAGGAGTGAAGCGGCTGGTCGCCCATGAGACGTTTGGTGATGGAGGCCACCAGGCTGGAGTCGAGGCCGCCGGAGAGCAGCACCCCCAGGGGGACATCGCTCATCAGTCTTTTCTTTACCGACCGCACCAGGCTGTCCCGCAGGCGGAAAGGATCGTACTGTTCAACAGCCACACCGGGATCCTCCCATGCCGGATGGAAATACTTGACAAAGCCGGTGGCCGGCGTATAATAATATCCGGGAGGGAAAGCCCGGGGGGCATCACACTGGTCGTGGATGGCCTTCATCTCGGAGGCGAAATACATCCTGCCCTCCTTGTCAAAGCCGTAATAGAGGGGTTTGACACCGATGGGATCGCGTGCGGCCATGAAATGTTCCCCGTCCATCACCACAAAGGCAAACACCCCGTCGAGCAGATTGCAGAAATCGGGTCCGAACTCTTCCCACAGGTGGACGATCACCTCGCTGTCGCAGTGGGAGCGGAAGGTGTGTTTTTGCAGGATGGTCTCCCGCAGATGTTCGTGGTTGTATATCTCGCCGTTGTGGATCACCCAGGCGTCGTCGCATCCCTGTATGGGCTGCCGGCCGGTGGTCAGGTCGATGATCGAGAGGCGTTCGTGGGCCAGCACCGAACCGTCGGCAAAGGTCTGCGAATCAAACTCATCCGGTCCCCTGTGTTTCATTCTGCGGGTCAGTACCCGTATGTCCTCCACCGGTGATCCTCCAACAATCGATAATATTCCGCACATAATTTTTGGTTTTATGATCCGGTACAAAGATATCGATCTGTTATCAAAAGTGCCAAATTATTTTACAACAAAATAGAAAAATTTTATATTTGCCTATAATTTGTTATTATTTTTGCAATATTCTGAACAATTTGTTAATTCTAACCGGGAAATGACATGGAAAACTTACAGATCGACAATCTGGACCGCAGGATCCTGGAGATCCTGATGGAGGATGCGCGGATCCCGTTCCTGGAGGTGGCGCGCAAACTGGGGGTATCGGGGGCGACGATCCACCAGCGGGTAAAGAGCATGATGCGGCGGGGCATCATCAAAGGCACCTGTTATGAGGTGGATCCCGGCCGGCTGGGGTACCGCACCTGTGCCTACATCGGCATCTACCTGGAGGAGGCGCGGCTCTACCACCAGGTGGTGGAGGAGCTCAGGAAGATCCCTGAGATCACGCAGTGCCATTACACCACAGGTGTCTATTCCATCTTTATCAAGGTATATACACGCGACAACGAACATCTCAAGGAGGTGCTGGCCGACAAACTGCAGGAGGTGGCCGGCATCGCACGTACCGAGACCTTCATCTCGCTCGAGGAGAGCTTCAACCGGCAGGTGGCGATTGGAAGGGTTGAAGAGTTGAAAAGTTGAAAAGTTGAAAAGTTGAAGAGTTGAAAGGTTCGAGCATCGGGCATCGAGCTTCGAGCTTCCCCACGCTGTCAGGATGGCTGCACCAACGCTGACAGGTGGGGGCGGGAAAAACCTGTCAGCGTCCGCAGGACCTGACAGTGTTGGGATGAGGTGATGATGTGATAAAGCGATAAAGCGATAAAGCGATGAAGGGATGAAGCGATGAAGCGAATTTAACTCACAACTCACAACTCACAACTCACAACTCACAACTCATATTGGCCCCCTCTGACCCCTGCCTGCCGGTAAATGAACAGGCTGATATTCTGATTATTATAAATACATTTGAACATGGTTCATAAAAAGTTTTAACAAAGTATTTTCTGAATATCTTTGTAATATCTTAATATACTATTAGTTATAAAATGTCAACTACGTAGCTAACTA
>CAZYQV010000508.1:0-3792 GCA_964649775.1 uncultured Rikenellaceae bacterium | reverse complement strand
TGCAATGGCTGGGAACCATTCCCGTTGGATCATTCGGACAAGGCATCTGCTATGAAAAGAGCGAAGAAGGTGAATTCATTTATGGCATAATAAAAAAAGAACGAAAAGTGATCAAATCCAGGATCGACACGTCACCTTTTCTGAAAAAGAAATAACCATATTCACTTTCATTCATCACCCTTTCACCCTGCCTGCAGCTCGTCGGCGCCGGGCAGCAGCCCCGTCAGCCGTCCCGGCTCATGGATGAGGATGGGGATATGTTGCGGGCAGATGTGATACGTCTCCCCTTTGAATTTCACCTCCAGCAGAGGCACCTGCTCCTCGCTGCCTCCGCAGACAAGACACTTCTCTTCATGTTTCTTTTCCATCTCTATTGTTTTACAGATCAAAATTCATCATTCATCGTTCATCCTTCCGGAACCCTTGCTGTTCGATCACCTTCAGAAACTCTTTTGAGAAAAAGAGATTGTCTTCTTTCGTATAGCGGTTATCGGTAAAGATCTGTGCCAGGGTCTCTTTCCCGTTGATCTCCAGCAGTTTTTTCGTCTCCTCCAGGGCCTCTTTCTCCGCATAGATCCGGTCGATGTCCTCCCGGGTATAGTCTTTATAGGTCTCCTGATGGATCACCCCCTCCAGCGGCAGGCGGTCGGTGAGGGGCGGCTCCTCATCGGGATAGCCCACCACCAGGGTGGTCACCGGCACGACGAGTTCGGGCAGGCGGAGGATCTCCACGATCTTCCCTGCCATATAGGTGGTCGTCCCCAGGTAACAGATGCCCAGGCCGTGATCCTCGGCCGCCAGCGCCACGTTCTGGGCCGCCAGCAAAGCATCGATGGCCGCTGTGAAGAAAGAGAGAAAATTGCGGTAACCGGGGTTCGCCTGACGCCACTCACACCATTTCGTGAAACGGTTGAAATCGGCACAGAAGGTCAGCACAACCGGCGCCTGCAACACCATATCCTGTTTGAAATGCACTTCCCATAGCTGTTGCTTCAGCTCCGGGTCTTTCGTGACCACAATACTGTAAACCTGCATGTTGCCGGTGGTCGAAGCCCGCGTGCCGGCAGCCAGGATCTCCTCCAGTACACCCGAAGGGATCCCTTCCGGTTTAAATGCCCGTATCGAACGGTGATTGAAGATCGTATTCAGCATAACACTCTTTTTTATTTCGGGACAAAGCTAAGAAACATTCCCCTGCCGTCTTATGACGACCGTCATCTTCTCCGGCAGACATCTCCGTTTGTCACAAAAATCATAACATCTACAAAAAAAACCGGGATTGTGGAAAAGTATTGACCTTTCCTTATCGCATTTTTTAAAAGAATTCCGTAATTTTATTGTCCTTTTCATGAATACTGAAGCTTATTTTTTAACCATTAAAACCTGTTGATTATGAAAAAACTTTTACTGTTTACCTTTTTAAGCATTTTTGGTTTATCAGAAATGAATGCCCAGTTGTTCATTTCTGAAGTTGCTGATCCTGCTGACATTTCAAATGCCAAGTTCGTTGAATTGTTTAATGCAGGCGATGCAGACATCGATTTTTCTTCCGGCAGTTATTATATCGTACGCCAGTCTAACGGTGGGAGTTATGGCAATGTCCAGCTCACCGGAACGATCGCAGCAAAAGGAACATTTGTTGTAGCATATAATCAATCTAGTTATACTTCTGCGTATGGATCTGAAGCGAATATGTATAGTGGTATAGTATCCGGAAATGGAGACGACGGGTATTTTTTATACATTGGCGGAGACCAAACTACAGGGACATTGGTAGATGCTTATGGGGTTCCTGATGAAGATGGTACAAATAAACCCTGGGAATATAAAGATGGTCGTGCTGTCCGGAATGCCGATATCGGATCTCCCAACACCACCTGGACCGCTTCTGAGTGGACGATAACCCGTCCGGCCAACGCAGCCGATATGACCCCCGGGCAACATACGTATACTCCTTCTGCCGGTGATACCGATCCTCCTAAATGGTCCGCGGGATATCCTTTTACCGTGGCACGTGACGTGAATGCCGTCGTTTATCTGAAGACAGACGAAGCGGGTATGGCCTATGCCATCGCCGTGGATCAGGGCTCCGATGCTCCTACCTCCGAACAGGTGAAAGCAGGTACGGATTACGGCAGTGTCCCCGTGCTCTCCTCGGGAGCTACTCCCATCCTCAACGAGGAAGATGTTTTCAGCATCAATCTCAAAGGTCTCGCCACCGGGGCGTCTTATGATATCTGGGTCGTTGCCGAAGATGATGAAGCCACACCCAATCTCCAAACCTCCCCGCTGAAAATGGCGATCACCACCACCGCTGCACGCAAGCTGACCATGACCCTGCCCAAAGACAAAGACACCATATATGTCGCCGACACCCTCCATCTGAAATGGTCTTCGCAATACATCGACAGCCTGTATATCAAAGTCAGCCTTTGCGGGGTTCCCGGATCCTTCATCATTACGGATGACGACGACAACCCTGTGGTATTTTCCGCTTTAGATCAGTCCTTTGACTTACCTGTCCCGCCAAGTGCCGTACCTGGATATTTTAATGTATCTCTGGTGGATGCTGCCGACACTTCTTTCAGCTCAAATCAGGCAGACTCCATACTTCTGATGGAACGACGCTCGCTGGAATGGGTCTCCCCGGAAGATGGTGATTCCGCCTATGTGGGCGATACCGTCAAGCTGGTCTGGACGGCAGAGTATGTCGACTCCATCTTCTTCGGCGGATATGATTACTCCAGCGGAGAAGATTTCATTATCGAAGATGAGGAAGGCAACCCGCTTATCTTCGACGCTTCCCTGGGGAGCATCGACTTCCCCATCCCGCTGGATGCAGAGACCGACTCGGTGATGCTTGTCATCTATGACGCTTCAGCCCCGTTGAACGTCAGCGACACCATCGACCCGCTCTACATCGTAGATACTCTTAAACCCGAAATAGACATGCTCGTACCGGCCAGCGGCATGACCAATGCTCCGTACATGTTCACCGCCGTCATGGAATTTAACGAAACCATCACCCCCGTGTCCGGCAACATCTATCTCAACAGCGCTGACGGGACGATCATCAAAACATACAACATCAAAGGCAGCGATATCACCATCGACGGCTCCACCATCACCATCCCTCTCGGGGACACCCTCGACCCGGGGACGGTCTACTATTTCACCATGGATGCCGGCGCTGTGGAAGACCTCCAGCACAACGCTTTCGAAGGATTCGACAATGCCAGTACATGGTCTTTCGCCACTGCCGCCAAACAACCTTACTTCTCGGAATATGTGGAAGGAGGGAGCAACAACAAGGCGCTTGAGATCTACAACCCGACGGATCAGGATATTGATCTTTCTAAGTACGGCATTGTCAACGGTCGCGGTTCGGGCGGCTGGTATCCTCCCGGGGTATTGCACGGGACGCTGGCAGCTGGCGACGTTTATACCATCTTTAACCCCGATTTTGATTTTTCGCTGCTGAGCGATTCGGCTGCCGTGGTAGACACCTTATGGGGGAAATATGTGACCTGGTTCAACGGCGATGACGGTCGTGCCCTGGTACAGCTCATCGGCGGCACCTGGGAAGAAGATCCGCAGTTCGTCATCATCGACCAGATAGGCACCGACGTGGATCCGGGATCCGCCTGGGATGTGGCAGGTATCACCGGAGGCACCAAAGATCATACCCTTATCCGCAAACTCACGGTGGAGAGAGGTAACGCCGTTGAAGGCTGGGATGCCTCTGCCGGCACCGATGCCACCAACTCCGAATGGATGGTCTTCGATAAGGAC
>CAZYQV010000507.1:0-6249 GCA_964649775.1 uncultured Rikenellaceae bacterium | reverse complement strand
CCGAGACCGTTCAGGCCGTATTCGTGTTTTTCCTCGTCACCTACACCGTCCTCTCCCTCACCGGCATCTTCTTCCGCGGACCGGGGATGATGCTGATGTGGACAGGGATGTTGTGAGTTGTGAGTTGTGAGTTGTGAGTATGGAGTTGTGAGTATCGAGTTGCGAGTATCGAGTTGTGAGTATCGAGTTGCGAGTATCGAGTTGCGAGTATCGAGTTGCGAGTATCGAGTTGCGAGTTATGAGTTTTTGAGTTTTTGAGTTTGGCCGGATGAAAAAGAAAAAAAATAACCAACCATCACCAGCAGAAACCCTTTCTGCACCGTCGTCGGAAAGGACTTCGCGGCGTTCCTTTTTCCGGAAGACCTGGCACTGGCTGCTCCTCATCGCGGGAGTGGAGGGGACCGCTGTGGGGCTTTCTTTCCTGGGTGCCGGGCGGAAGAAACAACAAAAAAAGGCCGGAGGCACCTTCACGGAGATCGCCTCCGTGGAGGATGTTCCCAAAGGATCCGTCTTCCCTTACCGCGCCGGTCGTCTTTACGTATGTCATCTCGACGATGACGGCTTCCTCGCGGTATCGATACGCTGCACCCACCTGGGCTGCAGCATCGAATGGGACAAAGAGAAGCAGGAGTTTCTCTGTCCCTGTCATCACTCGATGTTCGACATCCGGGGGGATGTGCTCAACCCTCCGGCCACGAGGCCTCTCGACTACTACCCCCTGAAGATCGAGAAGGGGAAGATCCTGGTCGATCTCTCCCGTCCCGTCACCCGCAAGCACTTCACCCCATCACAGGAGACCTATGCCTGAGCCCGTGACCTTACATAGCACCCCCTGGAAGAAGACGGCCCTGGTGGCCGCCGTGATCATCCTCCTCTCTTTCCCGGCGTGGCTGGTCCGGTATCACTACACGAGGAGCCACAGACCCCCGTCCCCCCCGGAGGCCGTCTATGTAGGAGGGGATCAGTGCATCGAGTGCCACACGCGTGAGTACCATGACTGGCAGGGCTCCGACCACGACCTGGCCATGGCCCCCGCCACGCCGGAGAGCGTCGAGGGGGATTTCCACAATGCGGTGTTCATCGACAGCCGGGGCGATACCAGCCGCTTTTACACCAAAGAGGGAAAATACTTTGTGCATACCCGCGGCCCCGGCGGAAGGTACGGTGACTTCGAGATCACCTACACCTTCGGCGTCCATCCCCTGCAGCAGTACCTGGTGCCCTTCGACGGCGGGCGTCTGCAGTGCCTGCCCGTCGCCTGGGACACCCTCACAAAGAGCTGGTACAGTCTGCCCGACTCGATCTACAAGGAGGAGGACCTCACCCCGGACAACTGGCTCTACTGGACCAACAACGGCCAGAACTGGAACGGCATGTGCGCCGACTGCCACTCCACCAACCTGCAGAAAGGCTACGACCCCGACAAGCACACCTACCACACCACCTGGACCGACATCGACGTCAACTGCGAGGCGTGCCACGGCCCCGGCTCGGAGCATATCAAATGGGCCAACCTGCCGGAGATGGACCGCCCCGAAGGGGTCAACTACGGTCTTACCGTCAAAACATCCAACATGGAGACCACGGAAGAGGTGCAGCTGTGTGCCCGCTGTCATGCCCGCCGCTCGGTGCTGGGCGATTTCGCTCCCCGCCATTTCCACGGAGACATGCTCGACTACATGGTTCCGCAGCTGCTCAACGAACCGCACTATTTCTCCGACGGACAGATCCTCGACGAGGACTATGTGTGGGGATCCTTCACGCAGAGCTACATGTACCAGGATCATGTGCGGGTGAAGTGCAGCGACTGCCACAACGTGCACAGCGGCAAGGTGATCCTGCCCATAGAGGACAACCGGCTCTGTCTGCAGTGCCACCGTGCCGATGTGTACGACACTTACAGCCACACCTTCCATAAGAAAAAAGGAGAACCCGGCAATCCCCTCCTGCTGGAAGGCGGCCGGAAGAAAGTGGAGGTGGGCGAGGGTGCCAAATGTGTCACGTGCCACATGCCGGGGAGGTATTACATGGGGGTGGATTTCCGGCGCGACCACAGCATACGCATCCCGCGTCCCGACCTGTCGATGCGCTACGGCACACCCAACGCCTGCACACAGTGTCATACCGACAAGAGCGACCGGTGGGCCGAAGAGAACATACGCAAGTGGTACGGCACCAGCCGGCGTCATCACTACGGCGAGGTGCTGGCGCGGGGCCGCCAGAGCGACCCCGCCGCCCTCGACAGCCTCATCCTCATGACACAGGACATCCTCTTCCCCGTCATCGTGCGGGCTACGGCCGTCACCCTGCTGCAGAACTACCCGGAGCAGAAGAGCTTCGACGCCATCGTAAAAGCTTTCAGCGACGCCGAGTCGCTCATCCGCGAGGCGGCCGTACGGAGCCTTCCCAACCTGGAGCCGCAGGCCTTCCGCAAAGCCCTCCTGCCCATGCTCCTCGACCCGGTGCAGGCCGTACGCATGCAGGCCGCCTTCCGCCTGTCGGCGTTCCCGCGCCGCGAGATAGCTGCCAGATACCAGAAACCTCTCAACAAAGCCCTGAAAGAATACAGAGAGGCCATGCTCTACATGGGCGACTTCGCCGCCAGCCGCCACAACCTGGGCATCCTCTACTCCAACCAGGGACAGACCGGCAACGCCATCAGGAGCTACGAGGAGGCCCTCCGCATCGACAACCTCTTCTACCCCTCGAAGATCAACCTGGCCCTTCTCTACAACCAGAAAGGGGAGAACGACAAGGCGGAGAAGATGTTGCTCGAGACGCTGCGCGCCGAGCCGGACTTTGCCGAAGGATATTACTACATGGGCCTCCTCAAGGCCGAGAAGAAAGAGTATGAGGCGGCCCTGAAGTACCTGCTGGAGGCCGCAAAGAGGATGCCCCAGTATGTGCGCATCAACTACAACATCTCCCTGCTGTACCTACAGATGAACCGGCCGGACAAAGCCGAAAAGTACCTGCAGAAATGCCTTGCCGCCGACCCCCGCAACTATGACTACCTGTATGCCGCCGCCACCTTCTACCTGAACAGGAAGGATAAGGAGAAAGCCCGGCATTATGCCACGCTGCTGAAAAAATTCTATCCCGGCAACCCGGCCGGGGAGAACATCCTCAAAGCCGCCATATCCCGATAATACCACTGAAAACACATAAAACCCCGATATTATGACAATGACGGACAACACAAAACGCGTTTCTCTGGCCTCTTTGGCTTACCTGATCATCATCCTGGCCGGAGTGAAGATCGCCACGCCGATCATCGTGCCTTTCCTGCTCTCGCTCTTCCTGGTGATCATCACCAAACCCTTCTATGATGCGCTCCATGCCAAAGGACTCCCCGGATGGCTGGTCTTCACCATCATCCTGGCGGGGATCCTGCTCTTCGACCTGCTGCTGTTGGTGATCATCTCCGCCTCGGTGGACTCTTTTTCCGGTAATCTGGATTTTTACAACCAGAGGCTGAGGGAATACCGCGACCAGATAGTCACCCTCTCCCGGCGTCTGGGCATCAAAGATCATCAGCAGATGGACAACCTCTTTGATCCGCAACGCATCATGTCTTTCATCGCCGGCACGCTGAGCAGCTTCAGCGACATCCTTTCCAACGGCATCCTCATCCTGCTGACGGTCGTCTTTATCTTTATCGAATCCAAGATCTTCCCCGACAAAGTGAAGGCCATCGCCCGCCACCAGGAGAACATCCGCTACTTCAACGTGATCAACCACCAGATCAACCAGTACATGATGATCAAAACGTATGTCTCCCTGGGCACAGGCATAATCATCGGAGGGGTGCTGGCCCTGATACGTCTCGACTTCGCTGTCCTGTGGGGACTGATCGCCTTCCTGCTCAACTACATCCCCAACATCGGCTCGCTCATCGCTGCCATTCCGCCCATCATCCTGGCGCTGGTGCAGTTCGGTGTGGGCGGCGCCCTGGGGGTGATGGCGATCTATCTTTCCGTCAACTTCATCATCGGCAATTACATAGAGCCCAAGCTGATGGGCCGCGGTCTGGGCCTGTCGGTACTGGTGGTCTTCCTCTCCCTGATCTTCTGGGGATGGCTCCTCGGCCCCGTGGGCATGTTCCTGTCCATACCCATCACGCTGGTGTTCAAGATCATCATGCAGATCAACCCCAACACCCGCTGGATAGCCATCCTGCTGGGGGACGAACATGATCTCCATGGAGTGACACAGATTGACACGGAGTAACACGGAGTGACGCGGATTGACGCGGATGAGGCCGGAGTGGGTTTGATCCATCACTTTTCATTTTTTTGCCGGCATCGAAAATTTCTTTTCATACGGTTTTTTAGGATAACTTTGCCTTATCATCAAAAAATCGTGACAACCATGGAAAAGACAAGAAGCTACAAGACCGTTTCGACGCTGGGCATCCTGGCCTCGCTGGTGATCGTCCTGGCGGGGGTGAAGGTGGCCTCCGACATCATCGTGCCCCTGTTGATGTCCCTCTTCATCGTGATCATCTTCAAACCGTTTGCCAACGCTCTGCAAAAGAAAGGCGTGCCCTCGTGGCTGGCCCTGACGATCATCATCCTGTTCATCCTGGTCTTCATCGGCCTGCTGGTGACGATGATCACCGTCTCGGTGCAGAATTTCTCCGCCCGGATGCCTTTCTACAACGAGAAACTGCTGTTGCAGCGCGACCATTTTATCGAGCTCTCCAACAGGTATCATCTGCATATCGACCAGCAGCAGCTCAACTCCTTCTTCGACCCCGGCCGCATCATGGGATTTGTTGCCGTAGCCCTCCGCAGCTTCAGCGACATCCTCTCCAACGGCCTGCTCATCCTGATCACGATCATCTTTATCTTCATCGAATCGAACGTCTTCCACAAAAAAATGCGTTTCATCGTCAGCAACGAACGGAAACTGAAATATTTCCATGAGATCAACGAACAGCTGAACCACTACATGATGATCAAGTCGATCACCTCGGCCGCCACAGGCATCGTGCTGGGCGGCACGCTGGCCCTCGCCGGGGTCGATTACGCCCTGCTGTGGGGCTTCATCGCCTTCATGCTCAACTATATCCCCAGCATAGGCTCACTCATCGCCGCCATCCCGCCCATCATCCTCACCCTCGTGCAGTTCGGCATCCCCCAGGCCATCGCAGTGACCATCCTCTTCGCCGCGGTCAACTTCATCATCGGCAGCATCATCGAGCCCCGCATCATGGGCAAAGACCTCGGCCTCTCCATCCTGATCATCTTCGTCTCCCTCATCTTCTGGGGCTGGCTTCTCGGACCCGTGGGCATGTTCCTCGCCCTGCCCATCACCCTGGTGATAAAAATTATCCTGCACTCCCAGCCGGAGACACGGTGGATTTCCATACTTTTGGGCAGCGGCACGGAGGTCAGGAAAATAAATCCGCCGACCCGGGCAACATAACACAAATACAGTCTAACACATAATCAAAACAGACTCATGAGAACGATACATCACCAGACGATCCTCCTCACCTTCTTTTTCCTGACCCCTCTTCTGCTGGTCGGTTGTTACACGAAGAAGGAAAAAGAGGAGGGAAGTACCTCTGAGACCGTCTCGCCGCCGCCCTCGCAGGCAGATATCACCGACCGTTTTCTGGAGGCAGCCCTTCACGGTGACCTGCAGACCGTCCGCACGATGGTGAACGACGGCATGGAGGCGGACAGCCGCGGCGCCGACGGCCGCACGGCCCTCATGCTGGCGGCCTACAACGGCAACACCGGCATCGTAAAGTATCTCCTGGAGAAAGGAGCATCCGTTAATATTACCGACGACTTGGGACGGCCGGCCCTTATCTATGCCGCCTCCGGGCCTTTCCCGGAGACGGTGAAGGTGCTGCTCGACCACAAGGCCGACCCTGACATCATCGCCAAAGGCGACGGCTGGACCGCTCTCATGTTCGCCGCCGCCGAAGGACAGACGGAGGTGGTGAAGATCCTGCTGCAGTACGGCGCCGATGCCACCATCAAGGAGAAAGACGGCGACACGGCCGAATCGTTCGCCCGCCAGAACGGCCATACGGAGCTGGCGGAGTACCTGCACCGGTATCTGCAGGAGGGAAAATGAAGACTGGCGAGAAGATCCAAGGAATGAATAATAAAATGACAGAATGATTGAAAAGGGGAAAAACGAATATGCGAAAGAGCTGAGGCTGGCGAAGATCCTGTGGGACTATCACCGACTGGATCAGAAGCCGCAGGTGTCGGACCTGATCTTTGTATT
>CAZYQV010000506.1:0-6409 GCA_964649775.1 uncultured Rikenellaceae bacterium | reverse complement strand
TACCGCCGGGGCACGCCGCCGCTACAATGCCCATCTTTATAATGAAACACCTACGTCGGTGCTGAACGTCGAGGCGGTGGCCCCGCGTTTCGACGACGATGCCGAAGAGGTGCCGGGGCGCGTCATCCTGCGCGATAACTTCGACCGTCTCCTGGAGACACATCCCCTCCTCACCATCTTCGGAGAAGATGTGGGCTACATCGGCGGGGTCAACCAGGCCCTCGAAGGCCTGCAACAGAAGTACGGTGCCCTGCGCGTCACCGACACGGGCATCCGTGAGGCCACCATCGTGGGGCAGGGCATAGGCATGGCCCTGCGCGGCCTGCGCCCCATCGCCGAGATACAGTACTTCGACTACCTCCTCTATGCCCTGCAGACCCTTAGCGACGACCTGGCCACCACCACCTACCGCACCCGCGGCAGGATGATCGCGCCCCTGATCATACGCACGCGGGGCCACCGCCTCGAAGGCATCTGGCACTCCGGCTCGCCCCTGAGCATGGTCATCAACTCGATACGGGGAGTGTATGTCTGCGTGCCGCGCGACATGACCCGTGCCGCCGGCTTCTACAACACGCTGCTGGCCGGCCGGGACCCTGCCCTCGTCATCGAACCCCTCAACGGCTACCGCATACGTGAAAAGATGCCGGCCAACATCGGCGAATACCGCATTCCCCTCGGACAACCCGAGGTGTTGCGAGAAGGCAGGGATGTCACCGTCGTTACCTATGGTTCCTGTGTGAGGATCGCTCAGGAGGCTGCCGGACGGTTGGAGGATTTTGAAATCTCCGTCGAGCTCATCGACGTGCAGACACTCATCCCCTTTGACCTGACAGGGACCATCCTCCGATCGCTGAAAAAGACCAGCCGCGTACTTTTCTTCGACGAAGATGTGCCGGGCGGTGCCACTGCCTACATGATGCAGAAGGTGCTGGAAGAACAGGAGGGCTGGCAGTGGCTCGACAGCGAGCCGCGCACCCTCACCGCACAGGAACACCGTCCTGCCTACGGCACCGACGGCGACTATTTCTCCAACCCCAGCGCCGAAGACCTCTTCGATACCGTTTATGAGATGATGCACGAGGTCAATCCGCAAAAATATCCGGGACTCTTCTGAAACCCGGTGCATACTTTTATAGATTATTAAAAAACATTATCTTACTTCCGTGTAATTTGAACCTCCCGTTCATTTGACAAAAACTCCGCAGTAAAATGCCTGTGGTCATTGTGTAACTTGTTATATTCTTTATCCGATGAAAAAATCTGTTTTCAGCTGGCTTCCGGTAATTCTGCTGGTGACGGCGAGCTTTGTTTCGTGCAAAGAGAAAGCTCAGAAGGTTATTCCTGTTCCCGATATCCCTGTTGTGAAAGTGTTGCAAAAAGATGTTCCCGTCTACAAGGAATTTGTGGGGCAGATCTACGGCAAGTACGATATCCCCATACGGGCGCGTGTAAGCGGTTTTCTGGAAGGGATCCATTTTACCGAAGGCTCGCGAGTGAAGAAGGGGCAGTTGCTTTATACCATAGACCCCCAGCCTTTCGAGGCACAGGTGGCCGAGCAGATGAGTCGCCTGGCAGGTGCCCGCACCCAGCTGGTCAAGGCAAAGAATGATCTGCAGCGTATACGCCCGCTGGCCGAGATCAGTGCCGTGAGCAAGAGCGACCTGGATGCTGCAGAGGCACAGTACGAGGCGGCACAGGCGGAGGTGGATGCCGCCAAAGCCTCCCTCGAGCTGGCCCGTATCAGCCTGAGCTATACACGCATCAAGTCACCCATACGCGGTCTCATCGGCAAGACGCAGGCCAAGGTGGGCGAGTTCGTGGGGCAGAACCCCAACCCGGTGATCCTCAATACGGTCAGCCGGATAGATACCGTGCATGTGGAGTTTTTCCTGCCCGAGAGGGATTATCTCATCCTGGCCAAAGCTTACAGCGTCAATAACAGGAAGCTCGTTGAGGTGACTGAGAAAAGGAAGGTGTTACAGCTGATCCTCTCCGACGGCAGTACCTTCCCTTATAAAGGATGGGTCAACTTCATCAACCGGAACATCGATCCCTCCAGCGGTTCGATGTTGATACAGGCCTCCTTCCCCAACCCGCAAAGGATCCTGCGGCCGGGCCTTTTCGCCCGCATCAAGGTGCGGATGGATGTGATGCAGGATGCCCTGCTGGTGCCCCTGCGTTGTCTCCTGGAGATACAGAACAAGTATTACCTCTACGTGGTGGAAAAGGACGGTACTGTCCGGCAGAAAGAGGTGGAGGTGGGACCCCTGCAGGGCGACATGCAGGTGATCACCAAAGGCCTGGCGCCGGAGGACCGTGTGGTGCTCGAAGGCATCCAGATGATCCGTTCCGGGATGAAAGTGAACCCTGTCGAAAAATCTTTCCGCTCACAAAGCCGGGAAAATCTTTAGGCTATGGAAAAGAAAGGCAATTTCTTCGTCAACCGCCCCATCGTCGCGATGGTCATCGCCATTGTGATCGTCATCATTGGCACCCTCTCCATGCTCAACCTTCCCATGGAACAGTATCCCAATATCACCCCTCCGATGGTGGAGGTCACCTCCAACTATACCGGTGCCAGCGCCCTCAACGTGGAACAGTCGGTGACCACGCCCCTGGAACAGCAGATCAACGGTGTGGAGAACATGATCTATATGAAGTCGATCAACACCAACGACGGCCGCAGCACCATACAGGTATCTTTCCGGGTGGGCACCGACCCCGACATGAACACCGTTTTCACCCAGAACAGGGTGTCGGCAGCTACGGCCAAGCTGCCGGAGGAGGTGAAACGACTGGGGGTGACCACGCAGAAGACCATGAGCAGTTTTGTCCTGGCTATCTCCATCTATTCTCCCGACGACCGTTTTGACCAGGAGTTCCTGAGCAACTATGCCCTGATCAATATCAAGGATGTGCTGTCCAGGATCAAAGGCATCGGACGTGTCGAAGTGCTGGGTGCCGGCGACTACTCCATGCGTATCTGGGTGAAGCCCGACAGGCTGGCGCAGATGGGTGTGACGATCCCCGAGATCATCAATGCCATCCGCCAGCAGAACATCATCGTCCCCGGCGGCAAGTTCGGGGCCGAACCGGCACCTCCCGGTACCGAGATGACCTATACGGTCCTTCTGCCGGACCGTCTGCAGACCCCTGAACAGTTCGGACAGGTGGTGATACGCACCAATCCCGACGGCTCACAGATCAAGGTAGAGGACGTGGCGGATATTGAACTCGGGGTGGAGTCGTATGTGGTACGGGGGAAACTGGATGATCACGAGAGTGCCATCATCACCGTTTACCAGGCTCCCGGCACCAATGCCGTCGAGCTGGGGGACAAGGTGCTGGCAGCCATGGGCGAGCTGTCACAGTCGTTCCCCGAGGGTCTCGACTACAAGGTGTCGCTCGATGCGGTCAAGCCTATCACCGTGGGGATCCACGAGATCGTCATCACCCTCATCATCGCCCTGCTGCTGGTGGTGCTGGTGGTCTATCTCTTCATTCAGGACTGGCGGGCCACCCTCATCCCGGTGATCGCCATACCGGTCTCCCTGATCGGCGCTTTTATCCTGTTCCCTCTGTTGGGATTCTCCATCAATGTGTTGTCGCTGCTGGGACTGGTGCTGGCCATTGGCATCGTGGTGGATGATGCCATTGTGGTGGTGGAAGCCGTGCAGACACATATCACCGAAGGGCTGAGCTCCAAGGAGGCTACCATCAAGGCGATGAAGGAGGTGACCGCCCCGGTGATCGCCACCACCCTCGTGCTGGTGGCCGTCTTCATCCCGGTATCGGCCATGGGAGGGATCACCGGCCGTCTCTACCAGTAGTTCGCCATCACCATTGCCGTTTCCGTCCTTTTCTCCTCTCTCAATGCCCTCACCCTCAGCCCTGCCCTCTGTTCCCTGCTGTTGAAAAAACCTTCGCAACCCGGCGGTCTGCTGGGCAGGTTCTTTGCCGGTTTCAACCGTCTCTTCGACAGGTCGGCCAGGGGATACATGAGCTTTTCCGCGATTGTCTCGCGGAAGATCACCTATGGTCTGATCTTTATCGTCATCGTGACCCTGCTCATCGGTGTCACGGGTAAGTTTGTGCCGGGAGGGTTCATCCCCGAAGAAGACCAGGGATACGTCTATGTGAACATACAGCTTCCCGACGCTTCCTCCCTGCAGCGTACCAGCGAGGTGGTGGAGCAGGTGAAGAAGATCATTAAAAAATATGACGGTGTGGAGATGGTCACCTCGGCAGCCGGCTTCAGTGTCCTCTCGGGCGGTATGTCCACCAACGCTGCCGTGATGTTCCTGACGCTGAAGGACTGGGACGAGCGGAAGATGACCGCCCGGCAGCTGACGCAGGCACTGAATGCGGAGTTCGGCAATAAGATCAAAGACGCCATCGTCTTTGCTTTCGGCCCGCCGGCCATCCCGGGACTGGGCAGCGGCTCAGGCTTTACCTTGATGATCCAGGACAAAGGGGGAAACACGCCGGAGTACCTCGATCAGCAGGCAAAAAAGTTCATTGCGGCGGCAAAGAAAAGACCCGAGATAGGAAGTGTCTTCACTTCTTACCAGGGGGCGGTGCCCCAGATCTACCTCGATATCAACAAAGACCTGGCCATGAAGGCAGGCGTCGAGCTGAACGACCTGTACAACACCATCAGCACCTACCTGGGAGGGAGTTATGTGAATGACTTTAACCGTTTCGGCAGGCTCTACAAAGCCTATGTCATGGCCAAACCGGAATACCGGCAGACGCCGGACCAGCTGAACCTTTTCTTCGTGAAGAACAGGGATGGTGAGAACGTGCCTCTCTCGGCGCTGGTGACGGTGCATCATGTCTCCGGGCCGGAATATACGAACCGTTTCAACCTGTACCGTTCCGTAGAGCTCTCCGGAGCCCCGGCCAAGGGCTACTCTTCCGCGCAGGCGCTCGATGCGCTTGAGGAGGTAGCCCGGGAGGTGCTGCCCCACGATATGGGGTATGCCTGGGCCAACATGTCTTACCAGGAAAGGGCCTCGGCCGGCAGCGGCAACATCGTCTTTATCTTCGCCCTGGTTTTTGTCTTCCTCATCCTGGCAGCACAGTATGAGAGCTGGTCGTTGCCTTTCAGTATCCTGCTGGGGACCCCTTTCGCTATCTTCGGCGCCATGCTCTTCCTTTTTGTGGCGCGTTTCTTCAGCGAGACTTTCGAGAACAATGTCTTTGCCCAGATATCATTCGTCATGCTCATTGCCATGGCTGCGAAGAATGCCATTCTTATCGTAGAGTTTGCCAAGATGAAGTTCGACGAAGGGCTCTCCCTTTTCGATGCGGCGATGGAGGCGGCGCGTCTGCGTTTCCGTCCTATCCTCATGACCGCTTTCTCTTTCATCTTCGGCGTCTTCCCCCTGGTGATGGCTGCCGGCGCCGGCGCCGAAGCACGCAAGGTGATGGGCATGGCCCTGCTGGGCGGGATGACGCTGGCCACCCTCCTGGGCGTCTTCCTCTATCCTATGTTGTTCGTGTTCATCGGTAAGATCGCCGGCTATGAGAAAAAACGTGAAAAACAGAAAGAACCAACCTCCTAATATCTTCCGGAAGATGAAAAAGATATCTTTTGTAACGATCATGATCCTGCTGGGGCTCGCCGGCTGCATGGTGGGGCCCGATTTCCAGAAGCCGGTGGTGGACACCCCGCAGCATTACCTCTACGACAGCCTTGCGACGGATACGGTGCTCAACCTGGAGTGGTGGAACCTTTTCCGCGACAGCACGCTGAAAGCGCTCATCGATACGGCGCTGCTGCGGAACCCGGATGTGCTGATCGCCGCCTCCCGTATTGAGGAAGCAAGGGCCGTCGTGGGCTATACCAAAGCAGATATGTATCCCTCTTTTTCCTATTCCGGCGATGGCAGCCGCATGCGTACCTCCCTGCCCGGCGGTGACGCTCCTTCCACATTCAACAGTTTTTCCGCCCTGGGCAATGTGAACTGGGAGATCGATTTCTGGGGCAAGTACCGCCGGGCCACCGAGGGGGCGCGTGCCGACCTGCTGGCCCGGGAGTACGGACGGAGGGCCGTGATGATCAGCCTGATCGCCGACGTGGCCACCAACTACTTTCTGCTGCTCGACTACCGTGCCCGTCTGGCGGTGTCGCGCCAGACCCTGGCCACGCGGCGGCAGAGCCTGTCGATCATGGAGGCGCGTTTCCTGCATGGTACCATCCCCGAGGTAGACCTGAACCAGGCACAGATACAGGAGGCCGTCGCTGCAGCGGCCGTACCCCTCTTTGAACGCCGCATTGCCAGGACAGAACATGCCCTGAAGGTGCTGCTGGGGCAGAATCCCGGTCCCCTGCCGCTGGTGAGCCGTCTCGAAGAGATACGACCGCCCGACACCCTGCCGCCGGGACTCCCTTCCCAACTGC
>CAZYQV010000505.1:0-2629 GCA_964649775.1 uncultured Rikenellaceae bacterium | reverse complement strand
AGGATGGGTTGGTCCAGCCCCTGCAGCACCGGCTTCTCCGGCCCGTCAACGTCGAGGATGATCACCTCGTTCTCCCCTTTCTTCAGCCACGGCCCCGGCAGGTACATCGTCTGCGTGGGACCGATGTTCCAGTACCGGCCCAGACCGTGTCCGTTCACCCATACGATCCCCTTGTTCCATTTCCGCATGTCCAGGAAGACATCGCCTGTTTTGTCCAGCGTGAAACGCACCCTGTAAAAAGCCGGCAAGCCGCTTTTCTCCACCTTGCCGTAGGTGAGCCCTTCCGGAGCACGATCGCTGCTCAGCGGGAAAGGAAAGACCGTCCAGCCGGTGATCTCCTCTGCGTTCCCTTCTTCTTCAATATAAGCTACTTTCTTCGTGATCCCTTTCCGGTCGTGTATGTAGCCGCCGTAGTTGATCCGGCCCATGGCCTCGACGAAGATATCGAGCCGGGCCTCCGCAGCATGGGCCGGCACTTCGAAAATGTTGTTCGTCTTGCGCCGGTCGAGGGTGGCGATCCTTTTTCCGTCAAGCAGGATCACCGCATAATCATGGACCTCGTCAACAAGGATCTTACGAGTTTGATCTGAAGGGGGCAGGAGCGTACGGTAGATGATAAAACCATACCCCTGATCATATTGTTCCATATTACGGGGATGTTCGTCGGGGATCCCTTCCGGCAGATTGTCAAAGACAGGAGCCATCTCCGTGACCTCAAACTGCGGGATGGTGATCACCGGATTTTTTTCAGGTGGTACAGGCATGGTCTCCCCTTCCTGAAGGTATTTCGAGAACAGGTCCCTGATGGCATCGAATTTCTCCGTCTCCCAGGCGGCCTCGCTGATCGGTGCATCATAGTCGTAGCTGGAGGTCTGGGGCGAAAAAGGCGGGCAGTTGGCCCCCGACCAGAGGCCGAAGGAGGTCCCGCCATGGGCCATATAGATACTGAAGGAGGCCCGGTGATCCAGCATCCACTTCAGGTTTTTGATGATGGGGGCGGTCTGCCCCGTATGGTGGGGCTTCCCCCATGAGTCGAACCAGCCGGGATAATACTCTCCGCACATCAGCGGGCCGGAAGGTTGCAACTTCCGCAATGCTTTAAATGCCCCTTTGGGATCGCCACCGAAATTGACCACGCTGAAAAGATCGCTGCGCTTGTCGTTGACCATCTGCGAAGGACCGTCACAGGCAAACAGAGGCACCTCAAAACCGGCTTCTTTCAGAATGTCACGCAGCATCCCGATGTAAACCGTATCGTTGCCGTAGCTGCCGTATTCGTTCTCCACCTGTACCATGATGATCGGTCCGCCATGTGTGATCTGTAACGGCGCCAGCTGTTTCCCCACCTGCATGAGATAGGTCTTCACATGCTTCATATAGAAAGGATCCCGCGTGCGCAGTTTCAGATCCTCTTTTTTCAGCAGCCACCACGGAAAACCCCCGAACTCCCATTCGGCACACGAATAGGGTCCGGGCCTCAGGATGACATACAATCCTTCTTTTTGTGCGAGCCGGCAGAACTTTGCCACATCCCTCCGGCCGGAGAAAATGAATTCGCCGGGTTTTTCCTCGTGTGCGTTCCAGAACATATATGCACATACAGTGTTCAGCCCCATGGCTTTGGCCATCTTCAGACGGTGCTCCCAGTAGGCCTCGGGGATACGCATGAAATGCATCTCCCCCGAACGGACAACGAACGGTTTCCCGTTGAGCAGGAAATCCTGCTCTCCTATCTCAAAAGTCCCTTTCGTCCCTTCCTGACAGGAGGTCACAAACAGGAAAATGAAGATGCCGATAACCGATAAAAGACTTTTTCTGTACATGATTCACAGGTTTTATTAGATGTTTCCGGATAATATCTTTTATTTTGTATCTGTTTTTTTACGAAAGTATTCAAAAACTCAGGAATCCCGTATTTTCTGAGTCAATAAATTCAGGATCACAATGAAAAAAACAGGGAAATATTCTTTTGGCACAGGCGACCGGTTCGGTCGTCAGGGCAATGCACAGCTCAGCGCGATCATGGAGGCGGAGAAACTGGGTGTGGAGATCACTCCTGTCTGGAACAAATCGCATCGTGAACACACCATTGTCGGTACTTCTCCTGCCGACACACGGGAGGAAGCCGACCGTGCCGTGCAGGCTCTGGGATGGCAGAGACCCTATTTTGTGGATGCGGATCACATCAACCTCTCCAATGTTGACCTGTTCCTGCCCTGGTCTGATTTTTTTACGATGGATGTGGCGAACGTCATCGGCAAGCCGGTCTCTCCGGAAGAAACGGAAGCGTTCATCGCCGACAATGCCACCCCCTCCGGCACGATCACTTTCCCGGGCATGGACCGGCCGATACCTGCCGACGAGCCTTATCTCCGTCGCTTTGCCGGGCAATACCTTCACGCCATCAACGAGGCCGAACGCATTTTCCGGCACATCGCAGCCAACAAAGACCCGGAAACCCTTGTCGTGGAAGTCTCCATGGACGAGGTGGAGGAGCCACAATCCCCGGTGGATCTGTACTTCATCCTGAAAATCCTGGCAGAAAAAGAGATCCCGGTACAGACCATCGCACCCCGTTTTTCCGGCCGTTTTAACAAAGGTGTGGACTACGTGGGCGACCTGAAAAAGT
>CAZYQV010000504.1:0-2588 GCA_964649775.1 uncultured Rikenellaceae bacterium | reverse complement strand
CCCACCACCGGCACTCCCAGCTTTTTGGCTGTTTTCACCACCCCTTTGGCCATCAGGAAAGGAAACTGCACCATCACAACATCCGCCCCCCGGATGGCTTTTTCAAAGGTTTTCTTATCATTCTTTCCGAACAGAAAGACCATGCTCTCCTGGGCTCCTTCTGCTCCCGGCAGGACAAAACCGGGAATCTTGTAAAAAAGAGGGTCCGACGGGTCTCTGTGTACGGCACTGAGGATCCTCACCTCATGTCCTTTTTCTTTCAGACCCTCCACGATACGCATGGTGGCTATCGTGCCGCCGTTGGCTTCGTTGTATGAATCTATGGCAACTGTGATGATCATAATAAAAAAAGTTTTAATTTTTAATTTGTAAGGTAAATACCCATATTTGGCAAAATTTTCCGGAGATCACTTTCCCGGAAAGCAGGACGAACCTATAAAAAACAGACCGGGGGAGTACCCACTGAGCCGAATAGTAACCCAATTTGAACCTTATGAAAAAGCAAATACTCCTTTTTCTACTCCTTTTCCGGACAATTGCTGTTTTCAGCCAGTACCAGTTCAACGAGAACTGTAAGGAGGGATGGCGGCTACTGATGGATCTGAGGATCACTGAAGCAAAACAACTGATGGAGAAAGAGCTTGCGGTTCGCCCGGCCAATTATTACGCCCTTTATCTGGAACAGACATGCGATGCTTATGCCCTTTACATCAATGCCGGGCAGGAAGAGTATGAAATATTCCTGGACCATTATGAAGAGAGAAGGGATCTCATGGATGGTAAATACGAAGACTCTCCATACTATCTGATGTGCAGGTCGGAGATGGACCTGCAGGCCGGCATGTTCAGGGTGCTGAACGGATCGATGTTGGGAGGGATCAGAAGGCTCTATTCCGGATATAACAAACTGCACAAAAACCTCAACCGCCATCCGGACTTTCTGCCAAGCCGCATGATCGACGGTTTTTTCAACTGTGCCTTGTCGAACCTGCCGCCGTTCGTGAAAAGCGCCGTATCCGTTTTTTCTGTCTCCTCCGATTTTGATAAAGGATGGAAAACACTTAATGAGGTCTATCAGGCACAGAAGAACATCCGGAGGATCAATGCCGAGTCGGCACTCTTCGTAACCTTTGTAGCCAAGATCAACAAAACTCCGGAGATGGCATACGATCTTGTCCTGTCATACGGAGCCGGCCTCGACACCCTTTTCCTGCCTGTGTTTTTCAAGGCCAACATCGAATACAGCACGGGCCGGAATGAACAGGCCCTGGCCACATTGTCCCTGCTGAAAGACAAATCCGGTCCTTATGCCGGATTTCTATATGATTACATGACGGGAAAGTGTTTGTTGCGCAAACTAGACCCGACGGCAGAAAGATATATTGAACAGTTCCTCAGCAAGCTGAAAAAGGAGGATTACTTCCGGGAAATGACCTATAACCTGGCGCTCTTTCATCTGATACGGGGCGACAGGAATAAATACCGGGAGCTATGCAGCATCGTCAGGGAAAAAGGCAAAGACATCGTGGAACGTGATCATGAAGCGCTTTACGATGCTTCGCTGGACTATGAACCGGATATCTCACTTGTAAAAGCCCGTCTGCTCCTGGCCGGTGGCTATACGGACAGGTTCCGGAAGACGATTCGTACCTATGAACAACATTCGCGACGGGAACTACCTTACCAGCTGGAATATGATCTGCTCATGGGAAAATACTATGAAACTCTCAGGCAGACACCGACGGCGATAAAGCATCTTCATCGGGTGGTCGACAATGGCAGAGAGTCGGACTACTCTTTTGCCAGCGAGGCGGCCCTGCGACTGGGCGGGATCTATGAAAAGGAAAAGAAATACGAACAGGCAAAAAAATACTACAAACTCTCTTCCGATCTGTACAAAAACCGTTATTACGAATTTATCGGCAGCAAGGCGGAGAAAGGGCTACTACGGATCAACAAAATGTCGAAAAACTGATCCCCGTTCAACCGTCAAGGGATATAAAAAAGCGATCAGCATAGCAATGCCTACTCATGCGGACGGATCCCTGATCCGGTCCTAATGTTTCTTGTTCGACACCTGTTGAAACAGCCTCAGCACATTCTTCACGAAGATCTCCCACGAGTATTTCTTTTTCTCCTCACGGATGTTGGGTTCGAACTGCGGGCCGCGGTCGTAGGTGAAGAAATCGACGATGGCCGCAGCGACGGCCGCGGGATCTCTCTCCACCACATATCCCACCTTGCCGTGCGGCACATATTCGCTGAGGCCTCCCACGTTGGTCACCAGCATGGGCTTCTCGAAGTGGTAGGCGATCTGTGTGATGCCGCTCTGTGAGGCGGAGTGGTAGGTCTGCGCCACCAGGTCGGCAGCCGAGAACCAGAAACGCACCTCCTCCACCGGCACGAAGTCGTCCACCACCTGCACCTGTTCCTGCAGGCCTTTCTCTTCGATACTCTTCATGTATCGCTCTTTGTCGTCATAGAACTCGCCCACCACCAGCAGTTTCAGACCCAGTTTCTGCACCCCCGGCCGGGCGAACGACTCGAGCAGCAGGTCGAGGCCTTTATACTGCCGCACGAAGCCGAAG
>CAZYQV010000503.1:0-3030 GCA_964649775.1 uncultured Rikenellaceae bacterium | reverse complement strand
GGGGTCACTCCCGGCAAGGGCGGACAGAAACACCTCGACCGTCCTGTCTTCAACACCGTGAGTGACGGAGTGAAAGAGACGGGTGCGGATGTGTCCGTTATCTTTGTGCCGCCGCCGTTTGCTGCCGACGCCATCATGGAGGCTGCCGACGCCGGAGTGAAGGTCATCGTCACCATCACCGAAGGGATCCCTACGGCCGATATGGTGAAGGTGAAAGAGTATCTCAGCAGCAGGGAGTCCCGCCTGATCGGGCCCAACTGCCCGGGGATCATCACGGCCGAGGAGACCAAGATAGGTATCATGCCCGGCTTTATTTTCAAGAAAGGCCCTGTGGGTATCGTCTCCCGTTCGGGCACGCTCACCTACGAGGCTGTTGACCAGGTGACGAAAGCAGGGCTGGGACAGACCACCGCCATAGGCATCGGAGGGGACCCCATCATCGGCACCTCCACACTGGACGCCATTCAGATGTTCATGGAAGATCCCGAGACCGAGGGGATCATCATGATCGGTGAGATAGGCGGCACCATGGAAGCCGATGCAGCCTACTGGATCAAAGAACACGGCACCAAGCCGGTGGTAGGCTTCATCGCCGGCCAGACAGCCCCCAAAGGACGCCGGATGGGTCATGCAGGCGCGATCATCGGCGGCAAGGACGATACGGCCGCGGCCAAGATGAAGATCATGTCCGAATGCGGTATCCACGTGGTGGAGTCGCCGGCCCACCTGGGCGAGACCATCGCCGCCGCTTTGAAATAACCTCCTGGCCCTTCCGACGATGGACCCGCTGCAGCAGGCTGCCGACATACTCAGGAGATCCTCCCACATCACGGCCTTCACCGGCGCCGGTATCTCGGTAGAGAGTGGTATCCCTCCTTTTCGCGGTGCCGACGGTCTGTGGAGCCGTTATGATCCTGTCGTACTGGACATCAGCTATTTCCACAGTCATCCCAAAGAAGCATGGGAGGTGATCCGGGAGATCTTCTACGATTATTTCGGCCAGGCCCGTCCCAATCCTGCCCATTACACCCTGGCTGAGATGGAAAAAGAGGGCAGGCTGGCGGCCGTGATCACACAGAACATAGACAATCTTCATCAGGAGGCCGGCAGCCGTGAGGTGATCGAGTACCACGGCAACTCACAGCGGCTGATATGTCCCCGCTGCGGGACCTCTTATACACCTGCCCGGGTGGATCTGCGGCATCTCCCGCCGCGCTGTGAAAAAGACGGAGAGGTGCTGAAACCGGATTTTGTCTTTTTCGGCGAGCCCATACCCCCGGAGGCGGCCCGCCGCTCGGAAGAGGAGGCCCATGCCGCCGACGTCTTCCTGGTGATCGGCACTACGGGCGAGATCATGCCGGCATCCCTCATCCCGCAGGTAGCCAAACACGAGGGAGCCACCATCATCGAAGTGAACCCGGAGCCGTCGAACTACACCCATACCATTACCGATATTCTCCTGCAGGGAAAGGCAGGGGAGATACTGCCTGCACTGTGGGAGACGATGAGATCGTGAAGAAAGCAGGGATATTTCTGAAATTATTTGTTATTTTGGCCTTGTTCACAAATAAAATCAAAGACAATGGATCTACTTAAAGGAAAGACCGCTGTGGTCACAGGCGCCGCCCGTGGTATCGGACGTGCCATCGCTGTTCGTTTTGCACAGGAGGGTGCCGACGTGGCCATCACCGACCTGGCCGTCGATGAGAATGCCCGTGAGACAGTCAGCACCATCGAATCCTACGGGGTGAAAGCCAAAGCTTTTGCTTCCGATGCCAGCGACTATGCCGGCACAGAGGAGGTGGTGAAACAGATCATCGGGGAGTTCGGAAAGATAGACATCCTGGTCAACAATGCCGGGATCACACGTGACACCCTGCTGATGCGCATGACCGAAGAACAGTGGGATCTGGTGATCAAGGTCAACCTCAAGTCGGTATTCAATTTCACCAAGGCCGTGCAGCCCTACATGCTCAAGCAGCGCAGCGGCTCCATCATCAGCATGAGCTCGGTAGTGGGTGTCAGCGGCAATGCCGGCCAGGCCAACTACTCCGCCTCTAAAGCCGGCATCATCGGCTTCACCAAATCGGTGGCCAAAGAGGTGGGGTCACGCGGCATACGCTGCAATGCCATCGCACCGGGCTTCATCGATACGGAGATGACCAAGAAGCTTCCGGAAGATGTGCGGAAAGCATGGACACAGCAGATCCCGCTGCGCCGCGCCGGTCTGCCCGAAGACGTTGCCAATACCGCCCTTTTCCTGGCCTCCGACCTCGCCTCTTATGTCAGCGGTCAGGTGATCAATGTATGTGGGGGGATGAACACCTGATCTGACATTTGTCTGCTTCTACCTTCCTCTTTTTTTGTATCTTCATTCACAAAAAGCAGGAAGGTGAGATGGTCAAACACATCACGGCATTTATAATATCAGCATTTATTTTCTTTTTGGGGGGATGTGTTGCACCCAAAAAGATCGCTGTGGAGATCAGTCATCCTCCGCACATCCCTGTCCCCGCCGGCACAGGTTCATTGACCCTTGTGGAAGTTGTTCCCGGCGGAATTGTCAAAGAAGGAACGCAGGTGAAGGCGCGTTGTGAAAAGCCTTCTGCTCCCGCGTGCCGTCTGCTGGCTGCAGAGAAGACGTTGCTGGGACTCTCCGAGAGGATCTATGAAGAGAGTGACTGCGAGATAAATGGCATAATTGAATTGCCGGATACGGGCACAGGGGATTCCGGCACCCCGGACGTCTCTTTTTTATGCAGTACTGTTGATACCACGGGGCTGCTGGTGATCCTGGAGCAGGTCACTCTTGACCGGCAGATAAGCACCTCCCGCTACCAGCGGTGGCCCAGTGAAGCAAAAAACAAAGTGTGGTCTAAGACAATTATTTACAATGTCGAGCCCGTATGGATGCATGAGGCCAAAATAAAAATGACCATCAATAACCGTTGGAAAGTATATGATTGTAACATAAAACAGATTATCTTTGAAGGGGATTTAACGGATTCCGTTCTTTATAAAGTGGACGGG
>CAZYQV010000502.1:0-9496 GCA_964649775.1 uncultured Rikenellaceae bacterium | reverse complement strand
GGGGTGGGCTCACGGCGCCAGTGCTCTCCCCCGCCGAAGGCCTGCGGCACGATCCATACGGGCTTACCGGGGTAGAGTGCTTTGTGCAGCATCCTGGTCACATACTCCACCTCTGTCACAGGCCGGTTGGGCACAGGATAGGGATCGACCATGACGATGTCCATGGCACCGGCATAACGCCAGGCCTCCTGCGGGGTCATGAAGACCATCGTCACAGGATGGTAAGGATCCAGCTCCTTGATAAGACGGTAGGTCTCTATGAGAGGCTCCGGCGGCATACCCTGCCCCACCGGTTCGTCGGCGATGTACCAGGAGAGCAGGGCTGGATGGTCCCGGAAAGCGATCACCTCGCGTATAAGACGTTCCCTGCGCTCATCCTCCGGCACATCCATTTTCGAACCCACCCCGCCGCCGCCGGCTATGCTCAGCAGGTTGTAGTTGACCTTCATGCCCAGGGCCGCACAGCGGTCCATATATGCTTTGCGCTGCCGGAAAGTCTTGTCCGTGATCTTCTGATAAGGCGAGATCATGTTAAAACCTCGCACCACCTCCTCCTCGGGCAGCGTAGGCTGGACGGGGGAATAGGTGTAAAAGCCAAACGGGATAAAAGGAAGGCCCCCGGTGACCAGCGTACCCCTGAGGCGGTCCACCTTCACCGCATTGAGCCGCGGCGGCAACCTCTTCACCACCACAAGCGTGTCCAGCAGCACCTCCCCCCTCTTTTCTTTCAGGACACAATGGTATGGATGGCTCCCCTCAGAAAGGCCTGAGAGACTTACGGGGATCCTGTTCATCCCCTCCTGCAGGGGGAAAGCCGTGAGCAGGGTCTCTCCCTCCAGCGAAAGATCCAGGCCGCCGGAAAAACCGGGCCGGGACAGATACACGAGGATCTCCCCTTGCTGTTCAGTGGTATAATAATCCTGCCGGCTGAGGAGGATAACCTTGCCTGTGGAAAAAAGAGGAGTGCCCTGCAACAAAAGCAGGAACACCGTCAGCAAAAAAGATCCGTTTTTCATTCCCCTCCTCTCTGTTCTCAATTTTTTTCCTTCACCACCGTTTTCCATGTCCTTCCTTCGCTGTTGATATGCCATACCGTCCCGCCGGCGTCCGGCAGGGTGATCTCATACATATCTTCCGTAACGCCGATCACGGGGAGCACGCCAAAAGGATCGAACACGGAGGGGGAGACAGCCAGCTCTTCGAGTGAAGCGGTATACTCTCCGGTCCTCTCCCTGTATTTTTTCTCTTTATAGTACAGGTTTCGCAGGACCCATTTCACCTTCTCCTCTGCCGGCCTTTCAAAGATATCTTTCCCTTCGCCGGCCGTTTTTCCCGAGAAGAGCAGGAAGCCCCATGTCTCCGGCGCATGCATGTTGATGACCCCCTGGGGCGACCACACCCAGTTGTGTTCGGGCAGACGTGAGCCCATGGCATTTTTTTTCACCACATAGCGGCCGTTGATCACATCCCTGTCCCACTCTACCCTGGAGAAGTTGATCCGCCACATATCGCCCGCGGCCGGGGGTTTCTGGGCGGGAGCACACTCTCTGAGTATCTCCCAGGGCATGGCTATCTCGAGGGTCCATTTATCATCTCTGTCACCCGGCCTGTTGATGGTCCCGTAGAGCTTCGCAGCCGTCTTCAGGCCGCGTATGTCCCAGCCGTTGACGGGAGGGCCGCCGTCGCGGTAGGGTTTGATGAGCATCAGGTCCCACCAGGTGCCGAAGGCGTTCATCTCGTATTCATAGTAGTTATGCGTGTCGCCGTCGGGATCAATGAAGACCTCGAAATCGTTGTCGTAGAAGATGATGGTATCGCGTTGCCGCAGGGTAGCCCACAGGTCCGGCTCTTCCAGCTCGGCTGCGATGTACAGATAATCATCGTCCCATAACATCTTCACCCGCGTGTCGTAAGGAGGTTTGGGTTTCAGCGAGCCTTCTATATCACAGAAATACTCTGTCCACAGGGCCTTGCCCCATTCCCTGTCGTCGAGAAAGCCGTCCACCCGTACAAGACCGGGCGTACGGTAACATACATAATGACGGGGAGAGAAAGGTATCTTCAGCTCATAAAAAGAGTTTTTCTCTCCTGACTGTCCGGCGGCAGTCACATCCTTTTTCTTCTCTCCTCCGCATCCTGCGGCAAGAAGCAGAGAGAGCGGAACGATCATAAGAAACAACGTTTTTTTCATGGATCCGGGTTTTCAGTGTGTAGGTTCTCAGGTCATACAAGAAAATGTTTCCAGTGTTTTTCCGTCATGCTGCGGTAGTTGAACAGACAGAGGCCGTCCCCTTCCCCTTTGGCAATGTACCTGACAGCAGCGGTCATCACTTCCGGTGCGATGGAGGGGATGAAGATCCCGGCATAGAGTGGGAAACGTCCTTTCAGCGCTTCTTCTCCTTCCCGCACGGCCTCCTCCACCCAGTCGATCTTTTCGTTATAAAAATTGTGGTAGATCATGGGAAAAACAGCATCCAGGGGCCAGCGGTCCCACTCCTGCCGCACCAGCCTGCGGGCGATAGAGGGTGTGGGGAAGACGGCTGCCGAGAGCTGTTTGTCATGCCGGCGTACCACCCTGCCCAGCCGCTCCACCAGGCGGGTGATGCTGTCGTAGCGGAACTGCCGCCAGGCCCCGTCGGCCGTAGGATCGGGCAGCTCAAGAGGATCCACACCATGCTGAGCTGCAAACTTGCTGCGGCACACATCACAATAGCAGAAATCATACTGCGGCAACTCGCGGTCCTGGACCAGGTTGTATTTTTTCCACAGTCCCACGGGGAGGATCACATCGGGAAAACGGATGTAATCGAGATGCAGACCATCCAGGGCAGGCACAGAGACGATCTCCTCCACCTTCTTCTCCAGATAGACAGCCACCTCCTCACGGTTGGGACAGAGCCATTTGTAATAGTTGACGTAGGGCGGGTACTCCAGGGATGATTTTCCTTCCCGGGAGACCACGAACCAGTCGGGGTGTTCTTTCAGTACCTTTTCGTCGCGGGTCATCAGGGTGACAAGCCAGTTATGTATCTTCAGCCCCAGACGGTGCGCCAGATCAGCAGCATACACAAGCGTCTCCCCCTCACCCTGCAGGTGCACTCCTTCGAAACCGTGTCTTTTCAGCATCTTCAGGTCATGCGCAAGGTCATCTCTCTTCTCTCCCGCCGTATACCATGTCCAGGAGGGCATGGGTACTTTTCCTCTCCCGTGAGCACACGAAGAGAGGGAGAGCGGGCCGGTCATGAGCGCCCCGGCGCCGGCAAGCGAGTATTTTAAGAAATTTCTCCTCTTCATTTTTTCAGTATATGGATGTAACGACCGCCTTCAGCAGCTCACCGTCCCTGTCGCCGGAGAGCTCCCAGAACATGATCCCTCCGAGGTGTTTCTTTTTTACATACTTTGCTTTGCCGGCCAGCGAACGGGGATCATCAAAGGTGACGAACATCTTCTCTTCCTTGTTCCACAGCCACGAGGCGTGTGCTTTTCTGTCCCAAAAGACCTCGCTGCCTGCAAGGTTCATCAGCGAGTCGGCGATGAGGCGGTAGGACATGCTTCCCCTGCTGCCGGTGCTCTCCTGACAAAGGCCATGGTTCTTCCCGGCCACCCCTTTCCACCAGTATCCGTAAAAAGCCCCTCCGACCACCAGCTTCTGCCGCGGCACGCCCGCCTCGAGGAACATTTTCACCGAACGGTTCAGCGAGTAGCCCTGCCGTTCGCAGGCAGTAACATACAGGTTGGTATGATGACCCGTACGGCTGTCCCAGTCGCCGTGGTAGTCATAGGTCATCAGGTTGATGAAGTCGACGAGCTGCACAATATCTTCGATGAACACATGGTCGAGCCACTCCCTGTTGGCTGCCGCCGCCACGGTGAGAAGATAAGGTTTTCCGTCCCTGCTGAGGAAAGACGTCCTGTCGAGGGCTATGCGCACGGCCTCGAGCAGGAGGGAAAAATTGTATTTGTCGGCAGGACGGAAGATATTACCGGCCCCCTCCTGTCCCGGATATTCCCAGTCGATATCCACCCCGTCGAGGTTATAGGTAGACACCAGCACCGCGAGACGGGAAGCGAACAGGCGCCGGGAAGAATCGGTAAGCGCCACATCGGAAAAATTTTTCGACCCCGTCCATCCGCCCACCGACAACAGTACCCGCAGGCCGGGATTGCGGGAGGTGAGGGAAGTGAGGTAGTACAGGTTCTTCTCATCATCCTCACCGGGCAGGTAAGGCACGCCGTCGCGGATAAGGGCAAAAGCATAGTTAATGTGCGTGAGCGACGTGGCCGGCATCTTTTTTACGGCAGGGAAATGCGCTCCATGCACATAAGCGATCACCCGGACATTGTTTTTCCCGGCAGGCTCATCAGAACAGGAAGATAACAGAACGAAAAGCACCGGCAGGACGGTCAGGAATATTTTTTTGCGGGACAGGATATGCATGTTCGGAATATTGACCACCGGCGAAAAATTACCGGATTATTTTGATATCCTTCAAAGCTACGAAGATCCTTTTCCCCTGCCAAATGCGCAGGGGAAATTTTTCACTTCCTTCCTGTCGTTTCTCCGGATTTTCCCGATTTTCTTACCTTTGTGTAAAAAGTGAATATGAAACCGTTATCCGGACTGACCCTGGACGATCTTAACCATCTGAACCGCAACACGCTGATGGAGAGCCTGGGCATTGAGTACCTGGAGGTGAAAGCCGGCTACGTGCGGGCGCGCATGCCTGTCGACCGGCGCACCCTGCAGCCGGTGGCCAATATTCTGCACGGCGGGGCCAGCCTGGCCCTGGCCGAGACAGTGGGCAGCCTGGGCTCTATCCTGATCACTGATATGGAGAAATATGATGTACGGGGAGCTGCCCTCTCGGCCAATCATGTACGGCCTGTAGCGCAGGGATGGGTCTATGCCGAAGCCCGCCTCCTACACAAAGGCCGCAACACCCACATCTGGAACATCGACATCCTCAATGATGAAAAGGAGCTGGTATCTGTGGCACGGCTGACCAATTTCATCGTGCCCAGAGAGGGCAAATAAATTACTTCTCATGATCAACCTGCTGATAAAGACCGGTTATCCTTTCGTTGCCTTCCGGTATCCTCACGAGAACGAGTTCATCAACATCGTCCAGAACGACAAAGAAGTACGCTCTTTCCATCCTGAGGAGATGCATGATCTCAGCGGTTTTCTCCTGGCTCCTTTTGATTCGCGTTCGTCTGCAGCCCCCTTGTATATCAGACATGACCTCTCCTATACATGGGGTCCCCTCAGCGAAGGGTCGGGGCCCGTGCTCCTTCGTGAGCCGGCAGCCGGAGAGGAGCGCCTGTCTGTCCCGGGGGAGGAAGAGTATACCGGCATGATACGCGAGGTACTGCGCCTCATACGCTCCGGCCGTGCCGAGAAGGTGGTGCTCACACGTCCCGAGGTGGTACGGCTGCCGGAGGCTTTCGACTACACCGCTTTCTTCACCACGCTGCACCACCGTTATCCTGCGGCCTTCATCTTTCTGGTCTTCCTGCCGGACCAGGGTATCTGGGCGGGGGCCACGCCGGAGGTGCTGCTGGATGCCACGGGACACTATTTCGAGACGACCGCCCTTGCCGGCACCCTGCCCCTCACCCGTGAGGAGAGCGTGCCCGACTGGAGTGAAAAAGAACGGCATGAGCAGCAGATCGTCACCGACTACATCCTGGAGGAGCTGCAGCAGGCAGGCTTCCAGCCTGCTGCGGTGAGCGGCCCCCACACGGTGATCGCCGGGGAGATGGCCCATCTGGAGACCACCATCCGCATTGCCGTCCCCCGCCACAGGGAAGAGATACCGCGCCTGATACACGCCCTGCATCCCACACCCGCCATCTGCGGTTATCCCCAGGAGGCGGCCCTCGCCATCCTGAGGAAAACGGAAGGTTACGACCGGCAGTACTATACCGGTTACCTGGGCCCCTGGAACACACGGTATCCTTCCCGCCTGTATATCAACCTGCGCAGCATGCACTTCCTGCCGGGGCTGCGCAGAGCCGTGCTCTTTGCCGGGGGAGGGATCACCGCCGCCTCACAGCCCGGTAAAGAATGGGAGGAGACCCGCCTGAAGATGAGGACCCTCTTGTCCGTTTTGGAAAAAATGCCCAACTTTACCGGGTGAACTCCGCAAAAGCATATCTGGGACTTTTGGCACGTATTTTCAGGGAGAAAGGTCTTGACACGGTCGTCTTCTCCCCGGGTTCCCGCAACGCTCCCCTCATCAGGACATTCGCCTCTGTTGCCGGCATGCGGTGTCTCTCCGTCACCGACGAGCGCAGTGCCGCCCATTTTGCTCTGGGCATAGCCCTCACCACCGGCCGTCCTGTGGCGGTAGCCTGCACCTCGGGCACGGCCGCTCTCAACTATGCCCCTGCCGTGGCGGAGGCATACTACCAGCACCTGCCCCTCCTGGTGCTCACGGCCGACAGGCCGGCCGAATGGATCGACCAGGGCGACGGCCAGGCCCTGCGCCAGGAGAACCTCTATGCCAACTACATCAAAAAATATTTCCGGTATCCGCAGCATGTGACGGACGAAGAAGATGTGAGATACATCATGCATCTTGCCAACGAAGCGTATGAGGCCACGCTGCTGCCGGAGCCCGGTCCCGTGCACATCAACTTCCCCTTCACCGATCCGCTGTATGGTTTTGAACCCGACCTGACCACACCCCCGCGGATCATGCACATCGTGCAGGACACACCCTCCCCCGCCGATGCTTTCATCGACGGGCTGGCCGGCCGCTGGAACCGTGCCGGCAAGAAGATGATCCTCACGGGGATGATGCCTGCCGGCCATGCCGCGGCAGCCGCCCTGCAACCCTTCTCCGGCGACCCCTCCGTGATCCTCCTCACCGAGACCACCTCCAACCTGGACGTGGAAGGGGACATCGCCGGCATCGACAAGGTGGTGAACACCCTCACAGAGGAGGAAGCAGAGGCTTTCTCACCCGATCTGCTCATCACCTTCGGAGGACATGTGGTTTCCAGGATGATCAAACATTTCCTGAGAGACCATCCCCCCCGGGAACACTGGCATATCTCACCGGCAGGCACGCCGATGGACACTTTCCAGGCACTCACGGAGGTGATCGGCTGCACGCCGGAGACATTCTTCAGCCGTTTCGTGCCCCTCACGGTCACAGGCACCGGCACTTACGCCGCCCGCTGGCGGCAGCGCGACAGCAGGAGTGCGGAGCGCCACCAGGCCTTTCTGCAGAAAGCCCCTTTCTCCGACCTGAAAGTGTTCGACATCATCCTGCGGGAGCTGCCTGCCGCCATCTCCCTCCATCTGGCCAACTCCACGCCTGTCCGCTATTCACAGCTTTTTCCCGTAAAGAACAAGTTCCGCTATCATTCCAACAGGGGGGTGAGCGGAATCGACGGCTGCCTCTCCACGGCCGCCGGGGCGGCCCTGGATGCCGGCAGCGACACTTTCCTCCTGACCGGCGACATCGCCTTCTTCTACGACCAGAACGGCCTGTGGCACGACCACCTGAGTGATCAACTGAAGATCATCATGATCAACAACGGTGGCGGAGGCATCTTCAGGTTCATTGAAGGACCGGACAGCACAGACCACCTCGACCTGTTCGAGGCCCCCCACAACCTGACGGCCCGCCATGTGGCGGAGCTGCACGGCATCCCTTACCACGAAGCCCGCGACGCAACATCACTCACAGAAAAGATCCGGACGGTCAGCGCCTCCCCCGGCCCGGTGATCCTGGAGGTATTCACGCCACGAGAGAAAAACGGGGAGATTTTGAGGGAGTACTTCCGCTATCTGAAAAAAGGAGAAGAATGAGGAGCTCCCCTGCCCTCCGGGCGGCGAAAGATAAGAATGTTGATTTTTGAATTCTGAATGTCGATTTAATTTAAAAGGATATGAAAAGAGAATGGAAAAAGATCCGGGAGTATGAAGACATCTTCTTTGAGCTATGGAACGGCATAGCAAAGATCACCATCAACCGGCCGGAGAAGCGCAATGCTTTCCGGCCTGAGACGGTCAATGAGATGAGCGAGGCGCTGGTGATCTGCCGCGAGAACCCGGAGATATACACCATCATCCTCACGGGTGCCGGCGACAAGGCTTTCTGCAGCGGCGGTGACCAGTCGGTGAAGGGCAAAGGCGGGTACATCGGCAAGGATGGTGTCCCGCGCCTCAACATCCTCGACGTGCAGCGCCAGATACGGTCGATGCCCAAGCCGGTGGTGGCCATGGTCAACGGTTTTGCCATCGGCGGCGGCCATGTGCTCCATGTGGTGTGCGACCTGACCATCGCCTCCGAGAATGCCGTCTTCGGCCAGACAGGCCCCAAGGTGGGCAGCTTCGACGCAGGACTGGGATCTTCCTTCCTGGCCAGCATCGTGGGCCAGAAAAAAGCACGGGAGATATGGTTCCTGAACAAGCAATACACGGCACAGGAAGCCCTGGAGATGGGGCTGGTCAACAAGGTAGTGCCCTTTGAGGAGCTGGAAGATGCCACGGTGGAGTGGTGCGAGATCATGATGAAACGCAGCCCCATGGCCCTGCGCATGATCAAGCTGGGGATGAACGCCGCCCTCGACGGTCAGGTGGGGCTGCAGGAATTCGCCGGCAACGCCACCCTGCTCTACTACCTCACCGACGAGGCACAGGAAGGGAAACAGGCTTTTCTGGAGAAAAGAGCGCCGGACTTTAAGAAGTTCCCGAAGTTCCCGTAGGCTGTGAAGGTTTGATAACCGCAGCCCTACTTCGCCGCTGGCTACGTAGGGCGAAGCGCGGTTGTTTGAGGGTTTGAAAGGGTTATAACCTCAAACGTGCCGAAGGCACATCAAACCTCGAACGTGGTGCAGCCACACCAAACCACGAACGCCTGCGTAGCAGGCACCAAACATACCGGCTTGCCGGCATTAGGGTTTAATTGGGGATTGAGTAAAAACCGGAATTTTTTTCTTCAAAAATCGTAAATCATTGATCGTTATTCGGATATCTTTTGAGATCCCGGGGCGTTGCCCCGGACCCCACATACTTTCTTTTGTTCGTCCAAAAGAAAGTATGCAAAGAAAAGGGCGGTCCGGGCAACGCTTCAGCGCGCACCGAAATTCTCGACAGGCCGGGACCGGCTGGCGCCGGCCTCACGCCTCTGGGGCCGCCACGAATTTCTCTCGCCCCCGCCTGCCTGCCGGCAGGCAGGGACAGGCCGACGCGCTTTGTGCCGGCCTCCCTTCGGGAGGTAAACTACCACCGGCATTAGGGTTTGTTTGGGGATTGGATATTGGGATTTGGGATCTGGAATTTGTTGAAGAGGTGCAGGGCGCAGGGAGGGAAGGGTTGAAAGGTTAGAAAGTCGAAGAGTAAGTCGGGGCAATACTTTTCGACCTTTTGGACTTATGGAAAAGGTGAGAGTCAAAATCCGAAATTCACCCCCAGATGCCACGTATCCGTCACCCCCTGCCAGTACTCCGGCGTATAGGCCGTGTTGCCGCTCTGGTTGCG
>CAZYQV010000501.1:0-5099 GCA_964649775.1 uncultured Rikenellaceae bacterium | reverse complement strand
CGTCACTTCTGTTGATGACCAGCCACGGGCCGTTCGTATAGAAGACCTCCCGGCTATATATTTTAAGTTTGTCATCGGATCCGTCATACTGCAGATACATGCCCGAGACTCCTAACGGACTTTCCCCCAGGAAAATACGAGATATCTGACCCGCACTGCTTGTGACAAACAGAGAGGAAATGCCGCTTGAAGCAGCAACATGCAACTGTGCTGAAGGCGTCTTGGTCCCGATGCCCAGGCGGTTCTGCAGATAGGCATTCCCGTTTTTATAGACCACAAAAGCATTTCTTCTGATGGTAGAGCCATAATTTCTGTATCCGTTGCCTACCACAAAGAGCGGGTCGGTATCCACCCAGTGTGCAGAATCTCCTTCGATCTCATTGAGGGCTCCCACCACAAAAGAGTTATATGCCTGGGCCTGCAGATCCAGTCCGGCGGCTATGGAGTACCAGCCATACACCTTATTGCGGTAGCCGATGGCCGTGCCGTGATACCCCATGGTCCGGTTGGCTGTGCCCATACAGACAGAATATGCACTGTCGGCATGGTTGGCAAATCCCAGGGCCATCGTACGGTATCCTGCCGCCACGTTGGGACTGTATATCAGCATCATGAAAGGAGGCACGGAGTAGCTGCCCATATTCCCCAGGGAGACGGCTTCTTCACCACTGGCCACGGCATTATGTCCTATGGCAAGACTGTAACGCCGGCTGCTGGCGTTGGCCCCGGCACCAAAAGCAAAGTTGGCAAACCCGCCGGTGGTAGTGGCTCCCTGGCCGATGGCTACCGAATAGATGCCGTTGGCAATGGTCGGTGCGGTACGCATCAAAAACCCTCCGGTATCCACCTTATAAGAGCCGATGGCATAACATCCGTCGCCCAGCGCCTGGGCACCATTCCCAAAAGAAAAGGAGTTGAGCCCTGTAGCAAAAGCCTTATAACCCATGGCCAGTGAGTTATCGCCGAGTGTCAGAGAAGAGTCTCCCATGGCCAGCGAGAAATCACCCCTGGCCACCGTGCGGTATCCCATGGCCTGCGAATAGTTGCCTATGGCCTTGCTCTCGAAGCCCGTGGCCAGCGAATTGGTACCCACACTGTCGGGACTCTCCACCAGCACACGTCCCGTCAGGAAAGCCTCTTTCTGGGGATACCACAGGATACGTGGCTGGCTGGGGTTGATCACCCCCACACTGCTGCCCGTATTGACGTTGAAATAATCGGTCACGCCCCGGCCCTTGCCGAAGTCAAAACCCCCAATGGCGAAGCCTCCCCGCGGGCCTTTCGACTCACCGGAGACATACACCCGCGTGCTGTCGTCGGTCACCCGCAAAAACTCGCGCGTGAGCCCCTTTCCGAAATCAAAACCGCCGATGGCAAAGCCCCCGCGGGGACCTTTGGCATCCGCATCGTTGATGTAGATACGTACACTGTCGGGGGTCACCCGCATGTATTCCTGGCCAGCGCCCTTCGTCATGCCGAAACCGCCGATGGCAAACCCTCCCCGGCGGGGGCCTTTGCCTGCGGCAGCCGTATCCACATAGATGCGTACCCCCTCATTGTATACGGCAAAGACGGTCTGTCCGTCTTTTCTTTTCACCTCAAACAACGCATCGTCCGAATCGGGGTCATCCCCCTGCACCTCCAGACGTGTCAGACTGCCTACCGTCCCTGCCTGCAGGGCATAAGGTACGCTCATAAGCGCCGACACCCCCAACAACTCATAGTCACTCCCCCCCGCCAGGTCAGCCTCTACTTTCAGAAAATAAGGACCTTTGTCCCAGTCGATCGCAGCAAAATCACCCGACTCAACATTTCCTTCCCCCACCACCATCGTCACCAGGCCGACGGGACTGGTGGTCACCTGGTGCGTCTCGCTGTACACCACCGTGCCGGTCTCACCCCCCTGCAACAGGGTCAGCCGCAGACTTACTGCCTGGTCCTTCACGATCTGCCCGTTGGCATCCCGCACCACCGCCTGGTAGTTGAAGCCCTGAGGTGCCTGGGAGAACAAGGCAGAAGTAATAAGGCTGAAGGCAAAAGGAAGAAGATAATTTACAATAACGAAAGAAAAAGATTTTGTCTTCATGACACATGATTTTAATAATACATTAGGTTCTTTCCATAGCATTTTACTGGCAAATTATGGATTTTCTTTAAAAAAATCAATGTTACCGTTGATTACTATCCGGAAATACACCCGGGAAAAACGATCCGACAAAAAAAATCTCGGAGAGGACCCTCTCCGGGATATCAGTATTCTCATGAAAAAACTGGACTATACGCCGCTGCGGATGATGCCCCGGGAGGAGTTGCGTATAAAGTTCACGATCTCGTCCCTCTCGGGTGAAGGATCATGTTCTTTTTCGATCACCTCCAGTGCCTGCGAGACGGTATATCCTTTGAGGTAGAGGGTACGGTAGATATCCTGTATCTCGTTGATCTTCTCATTGGAGAAACCCCGGCGGCGCAACCCCACGGAGTTCACGCCCATATAGCTGAGCGGATCACGGTCGGCCTTCACGAAGGGAGGCACATCTTTCCGCACCTTACCCGCCCCGCCGATCATCACATGGGGGCCCACATGCACGAACTGGTGCACCAGGGCACCCCCGGCCAGGATGGCCCAGTCGTGGACCTTCACCTCCCCGGCCAGGGAAGCATTGTTCACCAGTATACAATGGTTCCCTATCTCACAGTCGTGGGCCACATGTACATAAGCCATCAGCAGGTTGTTATTGCCTATCACGGTCTTCCAGGCCGCTTTGGTGCCCCTGTTGATCGTGACGAACTCACGAATGGTGTTGTTGTCGCCGATCTCGACGGTGGTCTCCTCGCCCTCGAATTTCAGATCCTGGGGGATGGCCCCGATGACCGCGCCGGGAAAGATCTTGCAGTTTTTCCCTATACGCGTCCCCTCCATGATGGTCACATGGGGTCCTATCCAGGTACCTTCCCCGATGGTCACATTCCCGGCGATGGAGGAAAAAGGCCCTACGGAGACATAGTCCCCTATCTGCGCCTCAGGATGGATATCCGAATATTTATGAATCATCTTCTGTCTTTTTTCTGAAAACCTGGGCCATCAGCTCTCCCTCCACCACCAGGCGGTTGCCCACGAATGCCTGTGCGAACACCGTCACGATCCCGCGGCGGATAGGCCCCGCCAGGACTACCTTGGCGATAAGCGTATCACCCGGCACCACCTTGCTTTTGAATTTCACCTTGTCGATCTTCAGGAAATAGGTGCCGTAATTCTCAGGGTCATCCACCTGGCTGAGCACCAGCATGCCTCCTACCTGCGCCATGAACTCTATCTGCAGCACTCCCGGCATCACCGGCTCATCGGGGAAATGCCCCTGGAAGAACAGTTCATCGTAGGTAAGGTTCTTCAGTCCTACCACGCTGTCTTCGTCCATGCTCAGGATCTTGTCCACCAGGAGGAAGGGATAACGATGAGGCAGCCGCTTGCGCACCTCCAGCACATCCATCAACGGAGGTACATTGGGATCATATTCCGGAATATCTTTCTGAGCCGCTGCTTTCTTGATGGCCTGACGGATCTTGCGGGCAAACTCGTTATTGGCTTTGTGCCCGGGACGGGTGGCCACGATCTTGCCCTTCAGAGGCATCCCCACCAGGGCAATATCCCCGAGCAGATCCAGCAGCTTATGCCGCGCCGGCTCGTTGGGAAAATGCAGATCCACATTGCTCAGCACACCCTCCGAATTGGCTTTGATATGCGGTTTATGAAAAAGATCGGCAATACGGTCAATCTCTTCCTGGGCCACCTTACGATCCAGGATCACAATGGCATTGTCCAGATCCCCTCCTTTGATCTTGTTGAGCTTGGCCAGCCCCTCCAGCTCATGGAAGAAGACAAAGGTCCGCGACATGGCGATCTCCTCCTCAAACTCATCCAATTGGTTGAGGATGGCATACTGGTTGCCGAGAACTTTCGAATTATAATCGATCAACACATTGATGCTGAGATGATCATCAGGATAAATCATGATGTCGACCCCCCGCTCCTCATCCGAATAGGAGATTTTCTCTTTTACCTCAAAATACTCCTTTTTTGCATCCTGTTCAACGATGCCGGCCTCTATAAAAGCTTCCACATAACGGATCGAACTGCCATCCAAGATGGGGGCCTCCGGGCCATCAATCTCTATCAGCACATTATCAAGGCCCATGCCGTAAAGGGCTGCCATGCAGTGCTCAATAGTAGCCACACTGGCTCCGTTTTGTTCGATAGTTGTCCCGCGGACCGTTTCCGTCACATAATCCGCCAGAGCCCTGATTCGGGGGGATCCATCCAGATCGGTACGTATAAAAACATAACCATGATTTTCGGGAGCCGGTTTGAAAGCCATCGTCACCTCCACACCCGTATGCAGTCCTTTTCCGGAAAGGGAAACCTCTTTCTTCAGCGTTCTTTGTTTTTCAACCATTTTCTGATTTTGCTATCTGTTATCTAAAAACGGCCGCAAGATACAAAAATTCAAAAACATAAAAAGCAGCCCCCTCAGGCCTTTTCCCCGGGAAAACCGGTATCTCTTTCCGCTCTGTTATCCGGAGGCCTTTTTTCTATTTCGATAACTCTTTCAATTTCTTTTCCAGTTCATCAATACGTTTTGCCAGCTCCGGGAGCCTTTTATAGTAAACGATCGACCGCTGATAATTACGAAAAGGGAGTGCCGGTATCCCGGCCACGATGCTTCCTTCCTTGCGTACAGAACTGTGTATTCCCGTTTTTGCTGCCACTTTTGTGCCGTCGGCCAACTGTATATGTCCTGCTATACCCACCTGCCCGCCGAACATACAATCTTTCCCGATTTTCGTTGATCCGGCGATGCCCGTCTGGGCCGCCATTACGGTGCGCTCTCCCACCTCTACATTATGACCTATCTGAATAAGGTTATCGATCTTCACTCCCTTTTTAATGAGTGTCCGTCCGATGGTGGCCCTGTCTATGGTGACATTGGCACCTATCTCAACATCATCTTCCAGTTCCACAATGCCGATCTGCGGTATCTTCTCATACTCTTCTCCGGTAGGAGCAAAACCGAAGCCGTCGGCACCGATCACGCTGCCGGCGT
>CAZYQV010000500.1:0-2567 GCA_964649775.1 uncultured Rikenellaceae bacterium | reverse complement strand
GCGGCATCGCCGCCACCTTCAACGCTCCCCTGGCCGGTATCTTCTTCGCCCTGGAGATCATCCTGCGCAGCTATGCTCCCCGTCATATCTCGTCGGTGGTGCTGGCCTCGGTGCTGGCCACCGTGGTGTCCCGCAACTACCTGGGTGACAACCCGGCCTTCACCGTCCCCCACTACCAGATGAACAGCCCCTGGGAGATCCTCTTCTACCTGGTCTTCGGCTTCCTCGCCGCCGCCGTAGCATGGCTCTTCATCACCACCCTTTACAAGAGCGAGGACCTCTTCGACAAGATACCCATCCCCGGCTTTCTGAAGCCGGCCCTGGGAGGGCTGATCATCGGCGCCATCGGCCTGTATTACCCGCAGATCTTCGGTGTGGGCTACAAGACCATCGAGCTGGCCCTTTACGGAAAGGTCACGGCCCTGCTGGGGCTGACACTCGTCTTCGCCAAGCTGCTGGCCACCTCGGTGACGCTGGGCTCCGGCGGGTCGGGCGGCGTCTTCGCCCCCTCCCTGTTCATCGGCGCCATGCTGGGGGTGGTCTTCAGCAAGATCACGGCCCTTCTTTTCCCTGCCGTGGCCATCAGCCCCGGCGCCAGCGCCATGATCGGTATGGCGGCCGTCTTCGCCGGGGCCGCCCAGGCACCTATCTCCTCCATCCTCATCCTCTTTGAGATGACCGGCGACTACAAGATCATCCTGCCCCTGATGACGGCCGTGGTGATCGCCACCCTGGTGCTGAGAAAGTGGTCACGCGAGTCGATCTACACAAAAAAACTGGCACGCCGCGGCATAGACACCTCCCAGGGCCCGCAGCCCGACCTGCTGGAGATCATCCAGGTGTCGGAGGCCATGTCGCGCAATGTGATCACCCTGCGGGAGGAACAGACCATCCGTGAGGCAGGACTGACCATCAAGAAGACACGGCACCGCGGTTTCCCCGTCCTCGACCGCTGGGGCAGGGTGTCGGGCATCGTCACCCACAAGGACATCAACAACGCCCTGGCCGCCGGCAAGGCGGATCATCCCGTGCGGGAGATCATGAGCACCGACCTGGTGGTCTCCTACCCCGATGAGTGTCTCCGCAAAGCGCTGGAAAAACTGGGATCACGCAACATAGGCAGGGCACCTGTGGTCGACCCCGACGACCCGAAGAAGCTGCTGGGGCTGATCACCCGGAAGAACATCCTGAAGGCCGTGAATGAACATATAAAAAAGGGAGCTTAACAGCTCCCCTCCTTCATTACCCTTCTTTTGCGCCAGGCAAACAGGAAAAAGCCGACGGCATAAAGACCCACATTGAAGATGCCCACAGAAAAGATGCCGACGGAAAAAATACCTGCGGAAAAAATGCCGATGGAAAACTGTCCGGCGGCAAACACTCCGCAGGCAAAATCACCCGCGGCAAAATAGTTCATGCTGTAATCACCGGCACTGAACATATTGCCGGTGGTCAGCTGCAGGACCAGACCGGTGACCAGCAAAAGAGCAGCGGTGACCGGAATGAATAAACTTTTCTTTTTCATAATGATATATTTTGATAAAACCTAACACGACAATGTTACGGCAGGATCTGAGAACATCAAAAAATATGGGATGGAATGCCCTCGTATGTGACCGGCAGCACAAGAGTGGGATGAACGGTAAGGCTGTGGGATGAACTGTCTTTACCGCAGAGCGGCAAACCGCTCCCGGAAAGGACGGGAAAGCCCTCTGGACACAGGGATCTCCTCATCACATCCCGGTATCACAAGACGATATCCCTGGGAGTTGCCTTTTACCTTTTCGATCTTTTTCATGTTGACAATGAATGCCCGGTGACACCGGAACAAGACGGGAACATTTTTCACCTGCTTCTCCATCTCCTGCAATGTATTCCTCAGGATCATCCGCCGTTTTTCGCGGCGGTCCAGAAAAACACTGACATAATTCCCTTCGGAAACCATACAACGGATCTCTTCCACCGGGACAGTGAGTATCTCCCTCCCCTTATGATCTTTCAGCGTGATGTTCTGTTTTCCGTAGTTCCCCTTCCATTGCCTCTCCTGCAAAACCTTGTTGATCTCCTGCGACGATCCCACATACCGTCTGAGCATCAGATGATAAGAAAGGATTACAGAACCTGCCACAGGAAAAAGGGAGATGGAGGCAGTAAAAAAGAGAAAGACCAGAAAGCCTTTCAGACCCACCCACGGAAAACGGAGAAAGAAACAGGAATAGAAATAATTTCCTATGCTGATGGTCAGAATGATCCAGAGGATCCAAAGGATCTCTTTCCCGATCGTCCAGGAGGATTCATCCAGCAGGCCGGGAATGATCAGCGGCAGTCCTATCATATCCAGTAAAAGCACCAGAAAAGTGATAAGTCCGTATCCTGCCAGGAAAAGGATCTTATGGGGGATCACCACCTCCCGCAGTCCAAAGGGCTGGTAGAGGATCATGAAGAATGAGATGAAAAGGGAGATCACCGTCACCGGTATCCACCTTTTCTCCGTCAAAGGAAAAGGCTGCAACAAAAACAACAGGATCTTCTTCATCATTCTCTTGTTTGAAAACAAAAAAGTTACC
>CAZYQV010000499.1:0-4433 GCA_964649775.1 uncultured Rikenellaceae bacterium | reverse complement strand
TTTCAGGAAAAGACTGGGGCGTTTGTCTTTGAGGTAATGAAGGATGGCTGTGCCGAGGTGTCCCACGCCGACGATCGCCACATTTTGTCCCTGCGGGTCGTCCAGCACCTTGCCGATGGCCTGTATCAGCTCCTTCACCTTGTACCCCCGCCGCTGGACACCGGAGTAACCGATGAGCATGATGTCCCGGCGTACCTGCACCGCCGTATTGTTGTGCAGATCAGCCAGCTCATGAGAGAAAACATATTCTTTGCCCTCCGCCAGCCGGCTGATCAGTGTCCGGCGATATTCGCTGAGCCGCTCTACCGTTTTGCCGGGCAGCTTTTTCTTCCTGCGCTCTCCTTTCGTAGCCATGATCGTTGAAAACAGAATTAAATTGTTAATTTTTAAACAAAAACGTTACTTTTGCAGTATCACACCACCTGCATATATTCGATCAATAAACATCTCAACAATGATAAAAAAGAACATACAGCGGATCATCCAGTACAGGATGTGCTTATTGAAATTTCAGAACCTCGGTTTCGACCGTATTTTCTCATACACCCTTGCCAAGGAGATCGGGGTGAGCCCCGAGCAGGTGCGCAAGGATTTCTCGCAGTTCAACCTCCGTGGGAACAAAAAAGCAGGATACAAGATCCAGGATATCCTGGACAAGATCAACGAGTTGTTGCACAAAGAGGACATCCACAAGATCATCCTGGCGGGACTCGGCAACATCGGGAAAGCCCTCATCCAGTACAAAGGTTTTATCCACAGGAACATGCAGCTGGTAGCCGGTTTTGACATCGACCCGGCCAAACTGAAAAAGAACTGCCGCATCCCCGTCTTCAAGCCCGACGAGATGGCACGCGTTATCCGGGAGGAGAAGGTACACATAGGGATCATTGCCGTACCGGAGCAGGTGGCCCAGGAGATATGCAACCAGATGGTGGAGGCCGGGATCCGGGGGATCCTCAACTTTGCCCCGCTGATGCTGAAAACGCCCCCTGAAGTGATCGTACAGAACATAAGCGTGTGTAACGAGTTGGAAGCTCTTATCTATATGGCCGAAAAACCTGCCGGAGAAAGCTGATCCGGGATCAGCTGTTGCGCAGCAGCCATTCATACCACCGCTCCATCCCCTCACCTGTTTTCACCGACAGTTCTATGAAGCCGATCTCCGGGTTCACCTGCCGGGCATAACCCTTCATCTTGTCCATATCAAAATCGACATACGGCAACAGGTCCGTCTTGTTGATGATACAGAGGTGGGACGACCGGAACATGGTGGGGTACTTGACCGGCTTGTCATCGCCCTCGGGGACACTGATCACCACGATGCGGCGGCGCTCACCCAAGTCGAAGAGCGAAGGACATACCAGGTTTCCCACATTCTCGATCATCAGCACCGCCCCGCGGGGAATGTCCAGCTCCGTGACCGCCCGGTTGATCATCCGCGCATCCAGATGGCAGCCGTTGCCTGTGTTGATCTGCATCACGGGCACTCCCGTGGCATCTATGCGGTCGGCATCGTGCATCGTCTGCTGGTCACCCTCGATGACACAGAACGTCTTCTTCCCCTTCAGCTCGCGGAGCGTACGTTCCAGCAGACTGGTCTTGCCCGCCCCAGGCGAACTTACCAGATTGAAGGCACTGATGCCCAACGCCTCGAAATAACCCCGGTTCCGTTCGGCCAGGAGATCGTTCTTCGTCAGGATATTCTCCCCTACGATCACCTCCCGCACCTCCCCGTGACCATGATGATCATGGTCGTGATCATGACCATGGTCCCCGTGATAATGATGGTGGTGATGATCTTCCGTCAGATGAAAATGTTCTTGCTCTTTTCCCGGCCGGCGCAGGATGACCTCCCCATCCTCTCCGCCACATCCGCAGGTATCACACATAACTTTTCTTTTTGGTTTCTCTGTCACAAACTTAACACTTCACGGCTGCAAGTTTGATGATCTTTGTCAGTTTATGTTAATATTTTCACATATCTACTCCACCAGCAGCGACCGCAGGCGCATCTCATCTCCCCGGACGAGTTCCACACCCGCCTCACCGCAGCGGGGACAATCGGCAAAGAGGGTATCCGAAGGGAACAGATGGCCGCACGTCCGGCACCGCACCTCTCCTTTGACAGGGATGATCTTCCACCTGGTTTTTTCACACAATGTGCCGGCTACGGCCTCCTCCATGGCAAATTCCAGTGCTTCGATCACCACCCCGGACAGTTCGCCCACCTCGATTTCCATCTCCAGCACTTCCCGGGCCTTTTCCTTCGCAGCATATTCTTCCGCCAGCTCGACAATGCTCAGGGCTATGGACAACTCATGCATTTTTGTATAATTATAAATATTTTGTTTGGAAATTAACAATATTTTTATTATAATGGAAAGGATTTTTATCACATCTTTTCACGGGTAAAAAAGAACGAAAAAAAAGAACCTGATATGGAAAAAGTAGCATTGAACATCAAGTGTCCGCACTGCAAGAAATCTCTCATGGATCCTTATCACCGCATCCATGAGAAGCCCAGCATCCTGCTGGATGTCAAGGCAGAGAGCGGAGAAGGCAAGATCCGTCTGTGTGCCTATTATGGTTGCTACACGCATGAGAGCACGATTGACCTGAAGGAGGGTGAGATCATTCATGTCTATTGTCCCCACTGCCATGAGGAGCTCACCAGCAAGATGCTGTGCGAGGAGTGCGGTGCTCCGATGATCCCTCTGGCGCTGCAGCGCGGCGGAAGGGTATACGTATGCTCACGCGTGGGGTGCAAGAAGCACTTTCTCACTTTTGAGAACATCTCCGAGGCACTCACCCGTCTGTACAACGAGTACGGGAACTTCTGACAGAGAAAAAAACCGGGATGACGGCGGGATGCCTCAGCAGATACGGGGCAGCTGCTCTCCCGCCAGCATCTCTACGATCCTTTTTCCTCCGATCTCAGTCTCCATGACCACCCTGGCGGGGTGGTCATGTGTTATGGTGCCGATGATACGGGCCCCGCTGCCATGAGGCAGGGTACGCAGGAGGTCCACCGTTCCTCCGGCCTCCTCCTCCGGCACCACCATGACGACCTTCCCCTCGTTAGCCAGATAAAGGGGGTCGAAGCCGAACACTTCGCAGATATTCTTCACCTCTTCCCGCACGGGCAGCTCTTTCTCCTGCAGGTCGATCCCCAGGGAGGTTCTCCCGGCCAGCTCGCACAACAGGGTAGCCACGCCGCCGCGTGTGGGGTCGCGCATGAACCGCACATCGGTTCCTCTCTCCAAGACGGTGCGTATCATCCCGTTGAGGGGGGCAGCGTCGGAGACGACCGTCCCGGCGATCTCCAGCTGCTCGCGGGCCGCCAGGATAGCCACGCCGTGATCCCCGAGAAAACCGTTGACGATCACCTTGTCGCCGGCCCGCACCCTGCTGCCGTAGCCGATCGCCCTGTGGGCGTCCTCCAGCACCCCTACGCCGGCCGTATTGATGAAGATCTTGTCACACGCGCCGTGCTCCACCACCTTGGTGTCGCCCGTGACGATGGCCACCCCCGCTTCGCGCGCCGCCGCCGCCATGGAGACGACCACCCTTTCCAGCACCTCCAGCGGCAGCCCCTCCTCCAGGATGAAGGAGGCACTCAGCGCCACGGGACGCCCGCCCGACACCGACAGATCGTTGACCGTGCCGCAGACGGCCAGACGGCCTATATCCCCACCGGGAAAGAAAAGGGGATTCACCACATACGAGTCGGTGGTAAAGACCGTCCCGCCGGAGGGCATGTCCAACACCGCCGCATCGGTCTCGGCAGCGAGCACCTCCCCGCCGAAATGCTTCATGAAAAGATCGCGGATCAGATCACGCGACATCTTTCCGCCACTGCCGTGGGACAACAGGATCGTTTGTTCGTGGTTCATCGTTCGTGGTTAGTGGTTAATGAGTTTCGAGTTTTGAGTATCGAGTATCGAGTATCGAGTTTCGAGTTTCGGGTTTCGGGTTTCGGGTTTCGGGTTAATGAACTTCGAGCTTCAATCTTCAAGCATCAAGCTTATACTTATGCCACGCCTGGCACGCTCCTTCGGGCGACACCATGCAGGCGCCCACCGGCGTGGAGGGGGTGCATTTTCCGTCAAAAAGGGGACAGTCGACAGGTCGTTTCACCCCCTTGAGCACCTCACCGCAGATGCACCCGCGCGGCTCAACGGCAGGCTCCACCTCCACGGGGATTCTCTTCTCGGCATCGTGAGCCGCATAGCGCTCCCGCGGAGCCAGTCCGCTCGCCGCCAGTACCCCCAGCCCGCGCCACCAGTCGTCGCGCAGTCCGTACACCTCATTCATCACCTGCTGCGCCCGGGGGTTCCCTTCGGGCCGCACCACGCGGCGATATTGTATCTCCACCGCAGGACGGTGCTCCTCCACCTGCCTCACCAGCATCAGCACCGACTCGAGGATATCCA
>CAZYQV010000498.1:0-5947 GCA_964649775.1 uncultured Rikenellaceae bacterium | reverse complement strand
GTGGAAAGCATTCTCTATACACTTAAGTTCCTCCCCGGGGGGAAATAGAAAATATATCCTTCAGAGGGTCGAATAATGCCACTCCAAATACTTATGAGGAGTGGCTTTTTTTTTACATTTGCATACTGATTAAATTTAAAGAACAATGTATACTACCGAAATAATTCTCAAGGGAAAGATCAAAGAGGGTCGTTCGACCGTCCTGGTGGCTGCCGATGAGGCTGCTGCGTTGCGGGAGCTGCAGGACGAGCGGGAAAGGGCCTTTGTCAAAAAAAGCCTATCGGGGAGAGAGGATTATGCTCTCCTGAACCGTTATGATCACCGTCTGTGGATTGTGATTGTTCCTGATAAGGGGAAGCAGGATGAGAAAAAGGAAAAATTGAGAAGGATCGCTTTTCGTATTGCCGGCGAGGCGGGGAAGTATGGGGAAAAAGAGCTGCAGGTGACGGACCGTGAGGTGCCGGCGTCCTTCTCTCTGGCTTTCCTGGAGGGGCTGATGCTTAGCTTCTACCGTTTTGACAAATATTTTACGGGGAAGAACGGTGAGACGAGAAAGCCTCTTCCTGCAAAGGTATATGCGGTCATCTCCGCGGCCCGCCGGGAGGATCTGGAAGCGCTGAAGGTGCTTGTGCGGGCGGTAGGGTATGCCCGTGATCTGGTGAATGAGCCGGTGTCATGGCTCAATGCCGTGCGTCTGTCGGAGGTTTTTTCGGATATGGGCAAGGAGGCCGGTTTTCATGTGGAGGTATTCCACAAGCAGAAGATCGAGGCGATGCGCATGGGCGGGTTGCTGGCTGTCAACAAGGGCAGTGTGGATCCCCCCACTTTCACCGTGATGGAGTGGAAGCCTGCGGATGCTGTCAATGACAAGCCCGTCGTCCTGGTGGGTAAGGGAGTGGTCTTCGACACGGGAGGGTTGAGCCTGAAGCCCACTAAGGACAGCATGGACCAGATGAAGTCGGACATGGCGGGGGCGGCGGCCGTAGGTTCGGTGATGTATGCGCTGGCGGCCGCCAGGGTGCCCTGTCATGTGATCGCCCTGGTGCCGGCCACCGACAACCGTCCCGACGGCAACGCTTATGCCCCCGGCGATGTGGTGACGATGTACGACGGCACCACCGTGGAGGTGCTCAATACCGATGCCGAAGGACGCATGATCCTGGCGGATGCGCTCGCTTACGCAAAGCATTTCGATCCGGAGCTGGTGATCGAACTCTCCACACTCACGGGAGCCGCTGCCGTAGCCATAGGGAAATATGGTATTGTAGGGATGGGGACGGCGCCGGAAAAAGACTTTACCGCACTGGGAAAAAGCGGTGAGAGGGTGAACGAACGCATTGTCAGGTTCCCTTTCTGGGATGATTACAAAGAGTTGTTGAAGTCGGACATCGCCGACATGAAGAATATCGGTGGGCGGGAGGCCGGGGCCATCACGGCCGGTAAATTCCTTGAGCATTTCACATCCTATCCGTATATACACCTGGACATTGCCGGCCCGGCGTTTGTGACCGGTAAAAATTCGTACAAAGGCAAGGGTGGTACCGGTGTGGGGGTACGGCTGCTATATGATTTTCTGAAGGAGAGATGCAAAAAGTAACCGGGATGCGGATCCCAAAAAGAGAAAAAAATGTCAGACAATAAAAAGATCAGGGTAGGTATTACGCATGGCGATATCAATGGCATCAGTTACGAGGTGATCATCAAGACACTGATGGATCCCCGTGTCAATGAGATGTGTGTGCCTGTCGTCTACGGCTCCCCCAAGGTGGCGGCATATCACCGCAAGGTGCTGAACATTGCCAATTTCAGTATGAACCATATACGTTCAGCCTCGGAGGCCAATCCGCGGCGTGCCAACATCATCAATTGTGTCAGTGACGACATACGGGTTGATCTGGGCAAGCCTTCTAAGGAGGCCGGGGAGGCCGCCCTGGAAGCCCTGAAGAGGGCCACGGCCGACCTGCAGGACAACCTGATCGATGTACTGGTCACCGGCCCTCTCAACAAGGCGACGATCCATTCGGAAGATTTCCCTTTTCACGGACATACCGAATATATCGAACAGTCTTTCGGCGAACCGGGCGACAGTCTCATGATGATGGTGGGAGAAAGGTTGCGGGTGGCCCTGGTGACGTCCCATATCCCTGTCTCCGAGGTGCCTGAGCAGATCACGGCCGGGAAGATATATTCCAAGACCCGTATCCTGGAGGAGTCGCTGATACGGGATTTTTCCATCCGCAAGCCCCGCATCGCCGTTTTGGGGCTGAACCCCCATGCCGGCGAGAACGGCATCCTCGGCACAGAGGAGGAAGAACAGATCGCTCCGGCGATCAAAAGACTGCGTGAGGAGAACCGCCTGGTCTTCGGCCCCTATCCTGCCGACGGCTTTTTCGGTGCGGGCGACTTTGCCCGTTTTGATGCTGTTCTGGCGATGTATCATGACCAGGGGCTGGCCCCTTTCAAGTCGATCAACTTTGAGAGGGGGGTGAACTATACGGCCGGCCTGCCTATTGTCCGGACCTCGCCCGATCACGGGACGGCTTATGAGCTGGCGGGCAAGGACAAGGCCTCGCCCGACTCTTTCCGCCAGGCCCTTTTTCTTGCGATAGATATTTTCCGGAACAGGAACAGATATGAAGAGATCTCGGCCAATCCGCTGAGCAAGGCCGAGGACAAAGAAGAGTGATCAGACCAAGAACCTCAAACCCGTTTAACCTAACCATAGCCTTAAAATGTTTGAATACCTCAAAGGGAAACTTACAGACCTGACCCCGGCCTATGCTGTCGTGGAGACGGGAAACATTGGTTACCATATCCATATCTCGCTGCACACCTATACGCTCATCAAGGATATGACGGAGGTGAAGCTGTTCATCCATCATGTCATACGTGAAGATGCGCATCTGCTGTTCGGTTTTTCCGACATCACGGAGCGCGAGCTGTTCCGTCAGCTGGTGAGTGTCTCGGGCATAGGGGCCAATACGGCCCGGCTGATCCTCTCCTCGATGAGCCCGGACGATCTGAGGCAGACCATCGCCACGGAGAATGTGGCCGTGCTGCAGGGGATAAAAGGGATCGGAACAAAAACGGCACAGCGGGTGATCGTCGATCTGCGGGACAAGGTCGGGAAAATGCCGGAGAGCGGTGAAATTTTGCAGGTCCCGGACAATAGCATCGTGGAAGAATCGTTATCAGCATTAGTGACACTGGGCTTTCCGCGCAACAGGGTGAGGAAGGTTGTGGAGAAGATCGTGGGGGCTGACCCGGCCAAAGCGGTAGAAGACATTGTAAAAGAAGCATTGAAGGTATTGTAAGGATATTCAAATTCTTCCCTGTTGAATAACGCAAATAAATATGTATTTGTTTTATTGTACGGGCTTCTGTTCTTTTCGCAGGGAGTGCCTTTATATGCCCAGGTGAGTCCTGCCGGCCGGGATTCGGTCATGCAGCCGGTGCCGCTGCGTTATCCTTTCAAAGACCAGGGAGCGGTCCCTTTGCTCAACCCTCCCCAATCGGCATTGTTCCTCCATCAGCCCTCCAATATTCAGCGTACCATCGAGTATGACCCCACGAATAATGAATACATCATTTATGAGAAGATAGGCAACCTCAACTATCGTCTGCCTTATGTGATGTCGCCGCAGCAGTTCCGCAAATGGCAGTATGACGAGGCGATGCGGCAGTACTGGCGGGAGAAAGCCAGCGGGAACGCCGTGAGCTATCGTTCTTCGCTCATCCCCAAGTTGTTTGTCGGCGGCGAGGCTTTTGACAGGATCTTCGGCAGCAACACCGTGAACATCGTCCCGCAGGGATCGGCCGAGCTGATCTTCGGGATCAACACCTCCCGTATTGACAATCCTGCCCTCTCCGAGAAACTGCGGAAGGTGACCACTTTCGACTTTAAGGAGAAGATCCAGATGAACGTCTCGGGAACGGTGGGAGACAAACTGAAACTGGGGATAAACTACAATACGGAGGCTACCTTTGATTTTGAGAACCAGGTGAAGCTGGAGTATACGGGCAAGGAGGATGAGATCATCAAAAAGATCGAGGCTGGGAACATCAACTTCCCCCTCTCGGGGACACTTATCAGCGGCAGCCAAAGCCTCTTCGGTCTGAAGACGGAGCTGCAGTTCGGCAAACTGACCATCACCAGTGTCTTTTCGCAGCAGAAAGGGCAGACCTCAGAGATAGACGTCAAGGGCGGAGCGCAGATACAGGAGTTTGAGGTGGAGGCCGATGAGTATGAGGCCAACAAGCACTTTTTCCTCTCGCAGTATTTCCGCGACCAGTATGACCGGGCCCTGGCCCATCTGCCTGTGATCAACTCCGACGTGGTCATCCAGCGTGTGGAGGTGTGGGTGACCAATAAGACGAACCGCTTTGAGAATTCCCGTAACATCGTGGCTTTTCAGGACCTCGCCGAGGGGCAGAAACACATCTACAACAACATACCGGCTTTTCAGCAGACGGGACAGGGGCCTTATCCCCGCAACGACCTGAACGGCATGTATCAGGAGATGAACAGCACCTACAGCGGTATCCGGGACATCAGCCAGGTGACACAGACCCTCGGTATCCTGGAGCCTGATTTCATCATTGGCAGGGATTATGAGAAGGTGGAGAATGCCCGTAAGCTCAGCGAGAGGGAGTATACGCTGAACAAACAACTGGGTTTTATCTCCCTGAATACCGCCCTGAATTCCGATGAGGTGCTGGCGGTGGCTTATGAATATACGGTCAACGGAGAGGTGTATCAGGTGGGTGAGTTTTCGAGCGACATCAGCGCTCCTGATGCCATGATCCTGAAGTTGATAAAAGGAACCAACCTGTCGCCCCAGTTCCCTACGTGGGACCTGATGATGAAAAACATCTATGCCCTGGGGGCCTACCAGATCAACAGGCAGGATTTCCAGTTGCATGTCCTGTTCCATGATAACAAAACAGGCAATGATATCAACTATATCCCCGAGGGGAAGATCTCCAATGATATCCTCATCAGGGTGCTTAACCTGGATAATCTGGATTCCCAGAATGAGCCTCATCCGGACGGTTATTTTGACTATCTGCCGGGTATCACCATCAACCCTGCCAAAGGGCGTGTCATCTTCCCCGTTCTGGAGCCTTTCGGCAGCTACCTGCGGAAGAAGATCGGCGATGATGCCATTGCCGACAAGTATGTCTTCCAGGAGCTGTACGACTCCACCCTGGTGAAGGCCCAGCAGATCGCCGAGAAGAACAAGTTCAAGATCGCCGGCAGCTACTCATCCACCTCCAGCTCGGAGATACAGCTCAACGCCATGAACATCCCCCAGGGGTCGGTGAAGGTGACGGCAGGAGGGATCCAGCTGAAGGAGAACGTGGACTACACGGTGGATTATAATCTGGGGCGTGTGAAGATCATCAACCCCGGTCTGCTGGAGTCGCAGACGCCCATCAAGGTGCAGCTGGAGAGCAATCAGCTGTTTAACCTGCAGACCAAGACGATGTTCGGCACCCATCTGGATTATAAGATCAACGACGATTTTCATCTGGGGGCTACCGTGATGAACCTGACGGAGCGGCCTCTGACGCAGAAAGTGAATCTGGGTGACGAGCCCATCTCCAACACCATGCTGGGGCTGGATGGTTATTATCATTCCGAATCGCGTTTTCTGACACGTCTGGTCGATGCGTTGCCTTTCCTGCAGACGAAGGCTCCCTCCACGTTTGATTTCTCCGGCGAGTTCGCCCAGATGATCCCGGGTCATTCGAAAGCCATCTACAAGAACGGTACTGCTTATCTGGATGATTTTGAGGGGAGCACGACGACCATTGACCTGCGGGCGTTCAATGCATGGGTGCTGGCCAGCACGCCACAGGGCCAGAACGATCTTTTCCCTGAGGCAGCGCTCAACAACAACCGTCTCTATGGGGTGAACAGGGCCAAGCTGGCCTGGTATGTCAT
>CAZYQV010000497.1:0-3992 GCA_964649775.1 uncultured Rikenellaceae bacterium | reverse complement strand
TGGGCCGGGCATACGTTCTGGCAGATATGGCACTCGCGGCAGGGAGCACAGTCGAGACAGCGGGCAGCGGCCTCACGTGCCTCCTGCTCGGAGAAGGTCATCTCGATGTCGGCACAGTCGCGTATGCGTGAGCAGGGATCGCGGTGTTTCCTGCCGTTGCGCGGTATGCTGCTCACCCGCATGCGGCTGAGCACCTCCTCGTGGGAGATGGCCGGCAGACGCTCGTCGAAGGGCTCATCCATGGGCAGACCTTCCAGGTACCTGTCGAGGTAGAAAGCCGCCCTCTTGCCCTGTCCTATGGCCTCGATGATCGAGGAGGGACCCGTGACCACATCGCCTCCGGAGAAGACGCGCTCGTCGGAGGTCTGCAGGGTCTGCGGGTCGACCTTCACCGTGCCGTCACCGTTGAGCTCCAGCACCCCGCCAAAGCATGCAGTGTCGGGACTCAGGCCGATGGACTGAATGACAACATCCACCTCTACCTCGTGTTCGGAGCCCTCGATAAATTCGGGGCGTCGTCTCCCCGACTCGTCGGGTTCACCCAGCCGCAGTTTTTTGCAGATCACCTTTTTCACCCGGCCGTTCTCACCGACAAAGCCTACGGGAGAGGTAAGGAAATTGAACTCCACCCCTTCCGTCTCAGCCTCCTCCACCTCGAAGTCGAAAGCCGGTATTTCCGCGCGGCTGCGGCGGTAGGAGATCATCACTTTGGCGGCACCCATCCTGATGGCAGCACGGGCCGTATCCATGGCAACATTGCCCCCGCCGCAGACAGCCACCGTCTTGCCGGCGAAGTCGAACCGTTCGCCCCTGTTGAAGGCCTTCAGAAAATCGATACAACGGTATACGCCCTCCAGCTCGTCGCCGGGGACATGCATCCTCCTGGCTTTCTGTGTGCCGAGGCCCAGGAAGACGGCATCGAAACCCTCGTCGAAGAGCTCCTGCAGGTCTTCTATCCTGCGGTTCAGCTCATACTCCACCCCCAGCGCCAGGACGTTCCTGATGTCCCTCTCCACAATATGGTTGGGCAGCCGGAAGCCGGGGATGGCGAATTTCAGCATCCCTCCCAGCTCTTTTTCCGCCTCGAAGATCTTCACCCCGTAGCCTTTCTGCGCCAGGAAATAGGCAGCCGTGAGGCCGGCGGGGCCGGAGCCCACCACGGCGATCCTTTTGCCTTTGGTCTTTTCCACAGGACCGTAGGGCGGATCGGGATATTTCTTGTAGTAATAGTCAACGAAGAAACGCTTGATCCTGCGTATCTCCACGGCACCCCCCTTCTCACCGCGGGTGCACTCCCCCTCACAGGGGGCATAGCAGGCCCATCCCAGCGACCCCGGCAGGGGAGCATCTTCCATGTGAAGGTTAAAAGCCTCCTCATAACGCCCGTCTTTCACAAGGGAGACATAACCATGGGCCTTGACACCTCCCGGACAGGTGGTGATACAGGGTGAGGAGACCCCTTGCCGGTCGATCACCGCGATCTTGGGACTGGCGGTAGGAAAAGGAATATAAACGGTTTTGCGGGACACCAGTCCGTAAGAATACTGGTCGGGGATGAACACCGGACATTTGTCTTCACACTCTTTGCATCCCGTACAGGTGTCCTCATTGACATACCGGGGATGTTTGGTCACACGGGCGACATACCCTCTGCCGTTCCTGCGTATGTTGTCCACCTCCGAGTAGGTCAGCACGGTGATGTTGGGATGACGCCCCACCTCCGACATCTTCGGCGTGGTGATACACGCCGCACAGTCGAGGGTGGGAAAAACCTTGCTCAGATGGATCATCTTCCCGCCGATAGAGAGGTCTTTCTCAACGAGGAGGATACGGTAGCCCATATCCGCCAGGTTGAGGGAGGTCTCCTGACCGGCCACACCTCCGCCGACGACCAGGACATCATAGGATTGCTGATTGTTCTTTTCCTTTTCCATAGATCAATGATCAGTTTTTCAACTCATTTTTTATACTGCCCATCTCCTGCAGTGCCGTCATGAAGTTCTTCATGTGGTTGACGAAGGGATCGGCACATACAGAGCAGATGGCAGCCATCTTGACCCTGGCGATGTTGATCCCTTCGGCTTTCAGCATCTCCTGTACGGCGGTGATCGCCCGCGAGGTGACCTCCGAGCAGTCGGACCGGTAGGCACAGTCGGTGCCGTCGCTGGCGATGAAGACGCCGTCGATACCGCTTTTCAGGGCATGCAGGATCCAGCGGGGCTTCACCCCGCTGGTACAGGGAATGGAGATATTGTATACCGTCGGGGGATAATGCTTCTTCAGCAGTCCCGCCAGATCGATCGCCGGGTCGGAGATCTTCTCCGAGGAGAAGACCAGGATCCTGGGCACAAAAGGTTTATCTCCGCTGTCTGCCATGGTCATTTCTTCAGGTAGATGGTGAAATAACCCGACTCCTCATAGTCGCCCAGATATTCATAGCCTTTTTTCCTGGCCCACCGGGGCACATCGCGTTTGGTTCCTTCATCGGAAGAGAGGATCTCCATGATGCCGCCGTCGGGAACATCGGCAATAGCCTGTTTGACGGCCAGCAAAGGACCCGGGCATGCCGTGCCTCTGGCATCGACCACCTTGTCCACTTTCAGTTGTTTCAGTTCTTCTTTTGTCATGATCTCGTCTTTTTTTGGTTAAATGAACAGGTTAATGTCCGAACTTTCTGCTGCATCGATGTACTCTCCGATGCCTACGATGTCATCGGCCAGGTCGATGAAGTCGTCCAGCTTCTCACCGTGCCACACCTTGCCGGCAAAGCCGCAGATGTGTATCTTCACACTGGTCATCTCTTTGGCCTTGCGGAAAGCTTCGGTCCAGTGAGGCGCCTGCAGACGCTCCAGGGAGGCCAGGAAATCATCTTTTTTGTCCGTGATCTCCGCCACCCTGTCGTTGGTAAGTGCATTCTCTTTCTTGAATGCAAAAGCAGCCTGTAACAATACAAAGATCTCTACTTCCATATCCTCGGCAGCAGCACCCCCGAGGATCACTCCGGCAGCCGTCAGTTTGTCGACACTTCCGGAAAACAGTGCGATCGTCATTTTTTTTGCCATAACAGTAAAATTTATTTGTTAATTATTTCACATTACAAATGTATGGCAGCAGATAACCGAAAACAAGAGTTTTTGTGTGATGTGGCTCCCGTCAGAATGTGATATAGATCACATTTTTTCTATCTTTGTATGGTTATGGAAAAATTCAAATGCACGGACTGCAGGGTTAAGTCGGCTGCCGCCCGTTTTCTGACGGATGATCAGGTATTGGAGCTGGGCAGCAACTGTGTGGAGGTACATTTTGATCCGGGCGAGGTGATCTTCAAGCAGGATGCGCTTTCGTCGAACATCATTTACCTGAAGGAGGGTTTGGCGAAGCTCTCGATGAAGGGGCCGACGAAGGAGCAGATCCTGAAGATCGTCCGGGCGCCGGTTTATCTGGGCATCCCCACCACTGTGGGCGACAAGGTCAATCACTACTCGGCCATTGCCGTCAACAAGGTCTCGGCCTGTTTCATCGACCTGGACACTTTCCGCAAGATGGTCTTTGAGAACGGGCATTTTGCCTGGGAGATCATCCTCACCCTCTGCCGGTTTGAGCTGCAACAGTTCCACCGCTGCATCAACCTCACCCAGAAACAGCTCAACGGCAAGCTGGCCGGCACCCTGCTGGATCTTGCAAAAAATATCTACCAGAGCCCCTCTTTCCGGCTGGACCTCTCCCGCACCGACCTGGCGGAGATGCTGGGCACCTCGCGCGAGAGCATCAGCCGCCTGCTCAACGAGTTTGCCGACGAAGGACTGATACGCCTCTCAGGCAAGGAGATCAGCATCCTGGAGGAAGAGAAGCTGCGGGATATAAGCCGGAAAGGGTAAGGAAGCTCGAAGCTTGATGCTCGAATGACGAAATATTTCCGGCATTGCATTTAGAAATAGAGTCTGAAGCCGAGGGAGGTATTTGTAACCCAGGGACGGCGTTCCTCTATATTT
>CAZYQV010000496.1:0-3707 GCA_964649775.1 uncultured Rikenellaceae bacterium | reverse complement strand
ATCCGCAGCTCAAACTGCGCCCCGGCATGTTCGTGAAATCGGACATCATCCTGCAGCGCAAAGACAGTGTCATCGTCATCCCCAAAAAATATATCCTTGCCGTGAACGGTCACAAGAAGGTCTTTATCGTGGATAACGGCCTGGCCCATGACATACGCATCCGGACGGGCATAGAGAACACCGGCGAGGTGGAGGTGGTGAGTGGCCTGAAAGAGAACATGAGTCTGGTGATCAAAGGGTTCGAGACCCTGCGCGACCGGTCGAAGGTGAAGGTGATACAGTGAAGAAGTGTCTTGAGTGCCTTGAGTGTGCTTAAGTTACGAGTGACTAAAGTTAAGGTACTTTAACTACTTTTTGACTCTTCGACCCCTTTGACCTCTTTGACTTTTCGACATTTTGACCTTTTTTAGACATATATCATGAAAAAACTGGTACAATTCGCGGTTGATTATCCGGTGACGGTGACGATGGTGACCCTGGCGGTGGTGTTGCTGGGGTGGATCTCGTATGACAAGCTGGGTGTCGATCTTTTTCCCGACCTGAACAATCCGCGTCTATATGTAGAGGTGAAGGCGGGAGAGCGACCGCCGGAGGAGATGGAAAAGCGCTATGTAAAGAACATGGAGTCGATGGCCATCCGCCAGCGGGGTGTCGTACAGGTCTTCTCGGAGTGCCGCACCGGCAGGGCCCGCATCACGGTGGAATATGCCTGGGACAAGGACATGGACGAGGCCTATCTCGACCTGCAGAAAGCGATGGGTTCTTTCAGCCAGGACCGCGATATCGAGGAGCTCAACATCACGCGTCACGACCCCAACAGTGCGCCGGTGATGCAGCTGGCTTTCTACCACGATAACATCACCGACATGAACCAGCTGCGGGTGGTGGCGCAGAACTACCTGCGCAACGAGCTGGTGCGCCTCGACGGCATCGCCGGCGTGGAGCTGTCGGGCGAGGAAGAGCGTGAGGTGGTGATCAATACCAATGAATATTTGCTGCAGGCCTTCGGTCTTACCCTCGACGCTGTGGGGCAGCGCATACAGAACTTCAACAGGACCGTCTCGGGCGGCAGCGTGACGGAGATGGGACGGCAGTATATCGTCAAGGGGGTGAGCTTATTGCGCAGTCTCGATGATTTCCGCACGCTTATCGTGGGCTACAAGCCGGTGGAGCGCCTGCCGCAGGGTGAGCAGACATCTGCCGCTGTTACGCGCGTGCCGGTCTTCCTGGGCGAGGTGGCCGACATCTCTTTCCGCAACCAAAGGCCGGAGAGCATCACCCGCATCAACGGAGAACGGTGCATAGGGCTTTCAATATACAAGGAGACACGTTTCAACACCGTCAAGGCGGTGGAGCAGGTGAAGAAACGCCTGACGGAGATGCAGCAGTCGCTGGCAGGGTACCATCTGGTCACGGTGAATGACCAGGGGGCCTATATCAGCAGTGCCATCGACGAGGTGAAGAACACGGCCCTGCTGGGCATCGTCCTGGCGGTGCTGATCCTTTTCCTTTTCCTGCGCAGGGTGGGGGTGACGCTGATCATCAGCCTGGCCATCCCCATCTCGATCATCGCCACCTTCAACCTGATGTATTTCGGCGGTCTGACGCTCAACATCATGACGCTGGGCGGTCTGGCGCTGGGCGCCGGCATGCTGGTGGACAACGCCATCGTGGTGATGGAGAACATCTTCCGCAACAATGAGGCGGGACTCGATGTACGGGCGGCGGCGGTCACCGGCACGGCGCAGGTGGGCGGGGCCATCACCGCCTCGACGCTCACCACCATCGTCGTCTTCCTGCCCATCGTATACATGCACGGGGCGTCGGGCGAGCTCTTCAAGGACGAGGCGTGGACGGTGGCTTTCTCGCTGCTCTCCTCCCTCTTCGTGGCCATCTTCCTGATACCCATGCTTTATTACTATATCTTCCGCCACCGGCCGGTGAAGAAGACACATTATTCGGTGAAGTTCACGCGTTATGCTGCTGTGCTGCGCCGTATCCTGCGGCGCCGCTGGCCGGTGACCGCCGCCGCCGCCCTCCTGGTGGCGGGGGCTTACCTGCTGCTGCCCCGTCTGGGGATGGAGTTCATGCCGCCGGCCGACAGCCGCGCGCTGACGGTAGAGGTGACCCTGCCCGAGGGGACGACCCTCGAGCGTACGGCGGCAGCCCTGGACAATATGGAAAAGCTCATCCGCGGGATGCTGGGCGACGACCTGGAGGCCGTTTATACCCATGCCGGCGCCCGCACAGGGACAGGGGGCGATGTGCAGGCCGTCTTCAAGGGGGAGAACAGCGGCACCGTACAGGTGGTGATGAAGAAAGACGCACGCATTAATACCGACGAAGTTATCCGTACTATAGGAAGTATTACCGGCAATGTGCCGGGGATGAAACTTACTTTCCGGCGTGAGGAGACCGCCCTGCGCAGCATCCTGGGCACCGGCGAGGCGCCTGTGGTCGTCGAGGTGCAGGGGGAGGAGATGGATGTGTTGCAACAGCTGGCCGGCGAGGTGGCGGAGAAGATGAAGAAGGTGGAGGGGCTGTACAACGTACGTACCTCCGTCGAGGAGGGGGCGCCCGAGCTGGAGGTGGTGATCGACCGGCTGCGGGCAGGTCTCTACAACATCGATGTGGCTACCGTCACGAACACCATACGCAACAAACTTACGGGACGCGAGAGCGGCTCGGTGGACCTGGGCGGCGAGAGGGAGCCCATCGTGATACGCCTGCCGCAGATGGACCGCAAAGACCTGGCCGGCATCACCATACACGGTGCCGAGCAGACCGTGCGTCTCAGTGAGATCGCCGATATCCGCGAGAGCACCTCCCCGCGGGAGATCCTGCGCAGGAACCAGAGCCGTATCATACGCATCACGGCACAGATGGGCAAGGAGGAAGCCCTCGACAAGATGTCGGGCAGGATCAGGGCTTCGCTGGCCTCTCTCGACGTGCCGCGCGACTACCGCATCACCATCACCGGCGAGGAGGCCCAGCGCAAGGCGTCGATGCAGAACCTGGGCTTTGCCCTCCTGCTGTCGGTCGTGCTGGTCTATATGGTGCTGGCCTCGCAGTTCGAGTCGCTGGTGCATCCTTTCACTATCCTGCTGACCATCCCGCTGGCGGGGGTGGGCACGGTGCTCCTTTTCTGGCTGCTGGGACGCCCCCTCGACATCATGGCCCTCATAGGGGTGATCCTCCTGGCCGGCATTGCGGTGAACGACTCGATCATCCTGGTGGACCGCATCAACCAGCTGCGGCAGGAGGGGCTGGCACGGCGCGATGCCATCGTCGAGGCGGGGCGCCAGCGCATACGGCCCATCCTCATGACCAGCCTCACCACCGTCCTGGCCCTCTTCCCCCTCATCCTGGGCTTCGGCGAGAACGTGGCGCTGCGCTCCTCCATGGCCCTGGCCGTCATAGGAGGCCTGACAACCTCCACCCTCCTCACCCTGGTGGTGATCCCCTGTTTCTATGATATCCTCGACAGCATGAAAGAGCGGATCACCGGCAGGAAAGAATTACAAACGGAAACACAGCCATAACACGGCGGCCCATGAAGATCGTCATCAACAGGAAAGTGCTGATCAGTATGCTCTTTACGGGGCTTACCCTCCTGGGGTATGTCTCTTATCGTCAGTTGCCTGTTGAATTATATCCCAACCCGGAATATCCTTTTCTCATCGTCCAGGTGGTCGCTCCGGGAGAGG
>CAZYQV010000495.1:0-3191 GCA_964649775.1 uncultured Rikenellaceae bacterium | reverse complement strand
GGCGAAAATATACCGTAGCTGACTTCATGAAGATGGTCGACAGCATACGAAAACGTTATCCCGACTTCAATTTCACCACCGATATTATCGTAGGCTTTCCCGGCGAGACGGAAGAGGAGTTCGCCGCCTCGGCAGAGGTGGCCCGTCAGGCACGTTTCAGTCATATCCACACCTTCAAGTACTCACAGCGTGACGGCACGCCGGCAGCCCGCATGGAGGGCCAGGTACCGGAGAGGGTGAAGAGAGAGCGCAGCCGCATCATCCGGCAGATCTCCCTGGAGAACAGGCTGGATTACTTCCAAACGATGCTGGGGCATACGCAGGAGGTGCTCTTCGAGAAGCGCGGGAAAGCCTATTCCCTGGGATACGGTGAGCACTACCTCCCCGTGGCTGTGGATGAGAGCGTGGCGCCCAACACGCTGGCGCGTGTGCGTCTCACCGCCATCGCCGGCGAGGGGGACGAGCCCTTTCTGCGGGGTGAGCTGCAGGGATCGTAAAAGTTCCTATCTTTGTTTATCACTATTATCCTGAGGCATGAAAGTTCTCACAGCACCCGACTCTTTCAAGGGAGCGCTCTCCTCTGCCGCTGCTGCTGCCGTCATGGCCACGGCGGTGCGGGAGGTTTTCCCCGGCGCCACCGTCAGGGAGATCCCTCTCTCCGATGGCGGTGAGGGCTTCACCGCGGCCCTCGTGCGGGCTGCCGGCGGCACCACCGTGGAGGTCAACGTGCACGACCCGCTGATGCGGCCTGTACAGGCCGTCATGGGGTTGCTGGACCACGGCCGCACGGCCGTGATCGAGATGGCTTCCGCCTCCGGCCTGGAGCGTCTGCAACGAGAGGAGTACAACCCGTGGGTCACCTCCACCTACGGCACGGGCGAGATGATACGTGCGGCCCTCGACAGGCGGTGCCGGCGCATCCTCATCGGCGTGGGCGGCAGCGCCACCGTCGACGGCGGCGTGGGCGCCATACAGGCGCTGGGAGGACGTTTCCTCGACCGTTACGGTCACGAGCTGCCCCCCGGAGGAGGGCAGCTGTCGCGGCTGGCGAAGATAGACCTCTCCTCGCTCGACAGACGCCTGCAGGAGGTGAGGACAGAGGTGGCCTGCGACGTCTCCAACCCCCTCACCGGCCCTGCGGGGGCAGCAGCAGTATATGCTCCGCAGAAAGGCGCCGACAGCGAGATGACCCGTCGTCTCGGGGAGGGCCTGACACTCCTGGCCCGCCGTCTCAGGGAGGCCACCGGCACGGACACCGCCACAATGCCCCGCGCCGGGGCGGCCGGCGGACTGGCGGCGGGACTGGCAGCATGCCTGGGCGCCCGGCTGCGGGCCGGCTTCGAGGTGGTGAGCGAGATCACAGGCCTCGAAAAAGCACTCTCCGGCATGAACCTCGTGCTGACAGGAGAAGGTCATAGCGACCGCCAGACCCTCTACGGGAAAGCCCCCTACGCGCTGGCACAGCTGGCAGCATCCCACAGCGTACCGGTACTCCTCTTCACCGGAGGACTGGCGACGGATGCAGCCGAAGAGCTCAGCAGGGCCTTCACCGCCATCTTCCCGGTCAACCCGGCACTTATCTCCCTCAAAGAAGCCATGGAGAGAACAGAGGAACATCTGCGTTTTGCGGTGGTGCAGGCCATGAGACTGCTGCAAACGGGCACAGCAAGAAAGACACGCAGCAAGAACGGCAGCACCACCTGACAGGCGCCTGCCACAGGCTGACATTTTTTTTTGCTTTATGCCAATTTTACACTTATTTCGTGTCAGTTTTTTTTAACAGGACAATCCCGTCCGTTTGGCACAATATATGTAAAAAGCGAAAGCAAGATCATAAAAACGAAAGAATACCAGATGGAAGATACTATGACGAAGGAAGTACAGATCACCTCACATGATGATCTGCTGGAAAAGATCGACGGAAAAGAGAGAGCTTATGTCCTTATCTACAAAGCGGGATCCGAGTTGAGTGAATGTGCACTGAACGCCATCCGCAAGGCCATGGAAGATGATCCCGGCATGAACCTTTACCTGGTGGATGTGTCGCAGGTAAGGGATGTCCATCCCGTTTACGGCATCACCACGGCACCCACGCTGCTGGCCTTTGAAAAGGGGGAATACCGGAATGCTTTCAAAGGTTGCAATGATCCGGGATATTACAAATCGGTTTTTGAGAACCTGATCACCGCCACCCTCCCTGCCGGCGAGGGGAAACCCCAAAAACGGGTGGTGGTCTACTCCACGCCCTCCTGTTCGTGGTGCAACACGCTCAAGAGCTATCTGCGGACACACAACATCCCCTTCCGCGACGTGGATGTGTCACGTGACCAGCGGGCTGCCGAAGAGCTGGTGCGCCGCACGGGACAACAGGGCGTACCCCAGACGGAGATCAACGGCCAGTGGGTGGTCGGTTTTGATCAGAAGAAAATAAATCAGTTATTGGAAATAGAAGGTTAAACATTTAAAACACCAGAAAAAATGAAAGAGTTATTACCTGTAAACCAGAATGTCATTCTGGATATCTCGGAAACAGAGAGCGAACAGAAAACGGCAAGCGGTATTATCATTCCCGATTCTGCCAAAGAAAAGCCCAAGTTTGCCAAAGTTGTGGCGATCAGCAATATTGAAAACATTGAGATTGCTGTCGGGGATACGGTATACTATAAGGAGTTTTCAGGAACAGAAACCGAGTTTGAAGGGAAAAAATACCTGATCATTCCTTATGCCGACATCCTGGCCAAAGCTGTGGAAACAGAGGCGATCTGATCAGGATCTCATAAAAAAGAAAAACAGGCCACAAGGCCTGTTTTTTTGTTTCTCACCAGCGGGTGAGTCCGCCGGAGATCCCACCGCGAGGTCTCTCTGCATGGCAGTATCACATACCTGCCACCCTGTACTTGAAAGGCGAAGTGTTGTTGGTCACCTTTCCTTCGTTCTTCAGCTCCAGCAGGTTGTGGAGCCCGTCCGTATAAGACAGGGACAGGTTCATCACTATCTCCCCCAGAGAGGAATTCTCATGGGTTCTCAGATAGTTCAGGATCGCATCTTTCGTACTTTTCCTCTTTGTGTTCTCCTTTTTCAGAAACCAGATTCTCATAACTCTACCTTTTTTTAATGTTAGACTTAAGGAAAACGTACGACTGTATTTTTCCTCACATAGGAGATGATCTGAGGAGGCAAAAGGTTGCCTG
>CAZYQV010000494.1:0-3786 GCA_964649775.1 uncultured Rikenellaceae bacterium | reverse complement strand
GAACAATAGTTTCGGTGTACAGCTCATCAACTCCCGCACCGGCACTTTCGAAGAGCTGTATGATACGGTTCCCAATTTCACAGCCTCAAAAGTGCCTTTCGGTGCCGTCCTCAACTGGCGGGGCAGTCTCTTCGGCGGCAGGGTGACCACCATCTGGTCCTACTCCCTTTTCACCGAAGCCAAAGGGGTGGGCAAAAACTATATCGCCCTGGGCCAGCAGTTCCACTCCGACAAGTTCGACGTGGCCTACGACTATAAGATCAGCTTCGAAGGCCTCGACCGCACCGGGATCATCAGCAACGAGATCCCCGATAACCTGTACAACTATGCCGTAGAGAAAACCCTCTACCGCAGCCACTGGACCCGCATCACCTGGAAGTTCAACCCCAAGTGGCACCTGAGCCTCGATGCATTCGTCGACTTTGCCGACTGGCGTGATGACCTCGACCCTCTCAAAACGGAGAACCGTTTCCGCACCGTCTACAGTTATGTCCCCACCATCGAATATTTCCCGTGGGAAGACTTCAACCTGAAGTTCTTCCTGGGATACGTGGGACGCCATTATAAATACTCCGACTATGCGCAGAACAGGATCGGACTGCATGACTACAATACCTCCCGTGTGATCATAGGACTGATCTCACCTCTGAAATTTCTATAGAAAATCTATAGAACCCAACCTTGAAAAGATCCCCTGCGGGGGATCTTTTTTTTTGGGGGGAAAACTTTTTCAGGAATTTCCTTTCAATGTAGTAACACGTTTATTACATTTGTAACACCTCGCCCAACCTAAAAGTACCGGAAGATGAGAAAAAGACATATTCTCACAACAATACTTATGACAGCTTTTCTGTTCAATGCGGCGGCCCATTCCCTGATCAGGGGAAAAGTGATCGATGCAAAGAACGGGTTCCCCCTGCAGGGAGCCTCGGTAATGATCACAGGCACGGAGAACGGGACCGTGACCGACGAAACGGGGAACTTTATTCTCCGATCCGATTCGGCGATCACTTCTATCCTGGTATCATATCTGGGCTACACAAAGAAAAGGATCGAGGTGCATGACCCCACCGCATATCTGATCATCCGCCTCCAACCGGCGGCCGTAAAGATCGGTGAGGTGAATGTCACCCGTTTACGTACAAATCCTTTAAAACCCCTGGCGACGATCGACGTAGACCTGCGGCCTGTCAACACTTCCCAGGACATGTTGCGGTTGGTCCCCGGGTTGTTCATTGCCCAGCATGCCGGGGGAGGAAAAGCCGAGCAAATCTTCCTCAGGGGTTTTGACATGGACCACGGCACGGACATCTCCATCCATGTTGACGGCATGCCGGTGAATATGGTCTCTCACGCCCACGGTCAGGGATATGCCGACCTTCACTTCCTCATCCCCGAGACCATCGGCGATGTAGATTTCGACAAAGGTCCTTACAGCCTGACACACGGCAACCTGGCGACCGGGGGTTATGTCGATTTCCGCACCCTTGTCCGTCCCGACAAAAACCGTATTCAGCTGGAGCTGGGACAGTTTCACACACAAAGGTTGGTAACGATGTTCACCCTGCCGGGCAACCAAAGCTCCTCGAACAAACAAAACGCATACATGGCAGGAGAGTTTTTCCTGTCCGACGGGCCGTTCGATAACAGTCAGCATTTCAAACGCTACAATCTGTTCGGCAAATACACCAACTACCTGGATCAGAACCATCTCCTCACCATCGAGCTTTCCCTGTTCAGGAGCAACTGGGACGCCTCGGGCCAGATACCCCGGCGAGCCGTGACAGAAGGGATCATTGATCGTTTCGGCGCCATCGACACCACAGAAGGCGGCATCACCGGGAGAAAAAATCTGATGATCCGGCTGAACAGCAACCTTCGTGACGGCTCCAACCTTGTGAACAGCGTTTATCTCTCCGGCTATGATTTCACCCTCTATTCCAACTTCACCTTTTTTCTGAACGATCCGGTCAACGGTGACGAGATCCGTCAGAGAGAGCACCGCACGATCTACGGTTACACGGCACGGTACTATAAACCGCACTCTCTGGGAGACTGGAAAGGGACTCTGACGGCAGGGGCAGACTTCCGGTACGATGCCGTGCGGGATCAGGAACTTTCGCATGTACGCAAACGGTTTACGACGCTGGACACGATCAACTTCGGGGACATCAACGAGATCAACACAGACCTGTACGTAGGGGAACGGCTCTCCCATGGCAACCTCATGTTCAGCGCCGGGGCACGGTTCGACTTTTTCACTTTTGAATACATCGACAGACGTCTCCCCGGCTATCGCCGTGATGCTGTCCGGAAGCCGGTGGTCAGTCCGAAAGCTTCGGTAACCTATAATTTCTCTCCGCAATGGCAGATATATCTCAAGGGAGCAGGCGGGTTCCACACCAACGACACCCGCGACGTCATCCTCTCGAACGGGAACCGGGTCATCCCCATGGCGTGGGGGAGTGACCTGGGCACCATCTGGAAACCCGCCGGCAGCCTGGTGATACAAACAGCTTTGTGGTATCTGTACATGCAGCAGGAGCTGGTCTTCTCCGGCGACGAAGGGACGGTGGAGCCCTCGGGACGCACCCGCCGGCTGGGGGTGGATCTCTCGCTGCGCTACCAATATCGCGACTGGCTCTTTGCCGACATGGACTTCAACTATGCCAACCCCCGCTACCTGGACGAACCGCACGGCCAGGACTACGTGCCTCTGGCGCCGCGTTTCACCAGCACCGGCGGCATCAAAATAAAAATGAAGAACGGCCTGGGAGGGAGCCTGCGTTACCGTTTCATGTCCGACAGGCCGGCCAATGAGGACAATACGATCACTGCCCTGGGATATACCGTCGTAGATGCTACGGTACACTACATGAGACGCAGATTTGAGATTGCCCTGGTCGCAGAAAACCTCTTTAACACGGACTGGAACGAGGCACAGTTCGCCACCGAGTCCAGGCTTTACAACGAGCCGGAACCGGTCACCGAGCTGCATTTCACGCCGGGGACACCTTTCTTTTTCAAAGCAAGGATGGCCTGGTTCTTCTGACAGGGATTACCATCCCAGAAAAACGATGGAGGCTCCGCTGAACAGGATGGCTCCTCCGGCGAGGGCATGCATGTATCGCTCCATTTTCCCCAGGGGCATCAGGTTAAGACCGAAGAGGGTGCCCAGCACCAGCCCCAGCATGGTGACGATCGTGACCACGCCGAACACCAGCACCGTGATGAGCAGCTCCCCCCAGTGACCCTGCGCCGCAGGATACATCACAATGGGGATCAGCGGCTCACAGGGCCCCAGTACGAAGATGACGAACAACACCCAGGGGGTGATATTCGCTTTCTCCTCCTCCTCATGGATATGGGCATGCTCTCCGTCGTGGGTGTGCACATGCACATGCCCGGTGCCGTCAGAATGAAAATGCCTGTGGCTGTGGGGCTTGTTCAGCCAGGCACGGCGGATACCCCACACCATGTATACCAGTCCGAAAGCAATGAAGAGCCAGCCGGCCAGACTGCCGCGCACCTCATCCACCTGCGTCACCTTCTGTATCCCCAGGCCGGCCGCCACACCGATCATGCCCAGCACCACCGACCCCAGCACATGACCGATCCCGGCAATGAACGTAATGATGGAAGTACGTACCATCGACCAGCGCCGCGCCTTGCCCATGGCGATGAAAGGCAAATAATGATCGGGCCCGAAAAGGGTGTGTAAAAAAGCCACCGTTGCCGAGGTGGCGATCAGTATGTCCAGCTCTTTCGTCATATCTTCCGGCCTTT
>CAZYQV010000493.1:0-9351 GCA_964649775.1 uncultured Rikenellaceae bacterium | reverse complement strand
AAAGAGGTTGAAAAGTTAAAGAGTTGAAAGGCGCAGAGCCTTCCGCTCCCCGAGTGGGCTGAGCGAAGCGAAGGCTGTATCGAGGGGCGCGGAAGGATAGGACGATAAAGCGATAATGCGAATAACTCGCAACTCGATACTCGAAACTCATAACTCGTTAACTACTAACCACGAACCACGAACCACGAACTACGAACTACGAACCACTAACCAACATAACATGAGTAAACTGGCGATCAACGGAGGAAATCCGGTGAAGGATGTGAAAAAGGATCCCTGGCCGGCGTGGCCCGTCTGGGATGAGAGAGATGAGAAGGCCCTGCTGGAGGTGCTGCACAGCGGGGTATGGTCGTACAACGGTCCCAAAGAACAGGAGTTCAACCGTCTTTTTGCGGAGTTCACCGGTGTGAAGTATGCCGTCTCGGCGGCCAACGGCACGGTGACGCTGCAGCTGGCGCTCGAGGCGCTGGGTGTGGGTGTGGGCGATGAGGTGATCGTCCCCGGCCTGACATGGCAGGCCACTGCCGCCTCGGTGATAGACGTGAACGCCGTGCCGGTGCTGGTGGATGTGCTGGAGGACACCTGGTGTATCGACCCGGCAGCCGTGGAGGCGGCCATCACCCCCCGCACGAAGGCGATCATCCCGGTGCATCTGTACGGCAGCTTTGCCGACATGGATGCCATCATGGCCATCGCGAAGAAACATAATCTGTACGTGATAGAGGACTGTGCCCACAAACACGGCGGGGAGTGGCGCGGCAAAAAAGCCGGCTCGATAGGGGATATCGGCAGCTTCAGCTTCCAGCTCTCCAAGCACCTCACCGCCGGCGAGGGCGGGGTGATGACCACCAACGATCCCCTGCTGGCGGAGCGGCTGGATGCCCTGCGCAACTGCGGGCGCCGTCCCGAGAAAGAGCCGGAGGAAGAGGTGGACAAAGGTGCCGGTCATTACAGCGACGAGGGGAACTTCATCCAGTCGGGCAACTACCGCATCACCGAGTTACAGGCGGCCCTCCTCGTGGAGGGCCTGAAACGGCTGCCGGAGCAGAACAGGCGGAGGGATGAGAACGCCCTCTACCTCAACGGGCTGCTGGCGGAGCTGCCCGGCGTATTGCCCATGCGCCGCGATGAGCGGGAGACGGCCGAAGCCTATTTCAACTTTGTCTTCCGTTACCGGCAGGAGGCTTTTAAAGGCCTGCCGGTGCAGCAGTTCCGTGCGGCCCTGGCGGCCGAGCTGGGCCTCGACGTGGAGGCTTCCTATGAGCCGCTGAACGAGTGTTCCCTCTATGTGCCGCATACCAAGCCGGCCCGTCACAGGCTCAGCGAGGAATACTGGCAGGCCATCGACCCTGCCCGTTTTCACCTGCCGGTATGCGAACGTATCTTCCATGAAGAGTCGGTGGCCACCCATCACAAGATACTGCTGGGCAGCCGCCAGGATATGGACCGCATTGCGGAGGCCATCCGGAAAGTCTATGATCATGCAGAAGAGTTGATGTAAGCTATGAAAAAGGTGAAGGCAGCCATCATCGGCACAGGGTATATTGCCGACTATCATGTGCGGGGCCTGCTGGCACAGCCGGAGGTGGAGATCACGGCCGTGGCGGCAGCTACCCGGGCTTCGGTGGAGCGCTTTGCGAAGAAGTATAACATAAAAGGTGTTCTGACCACCGATGTGCAGGCGTTGGCTGCTGCAGAGGATGTCGATGTTGCGGTCATCAGTACCCCCAACAAGTTCCATGCGCCGTATGCCTTGGCTTTCCTGGAGCAGGGGAAAGATGTCTTCCTGGAAAAGCCCATGGCCATGAATGTGGCTGAGTGCCGGGCCATCGCCGGCAGGGCGGCAGAAAAAGGCCGTATCGTGATGACGGGCCACATGTGGCGTTTTGATGAGGAGGTGAACGCCCTGCGCCGTCAGGTGGCCGCCGGCAGGCTGGGAGATATCGTCAGGACAAAGGGCTACGGCATCCATGTCAACTGGGGTCCGGAGGGGTGGTTCACCCGCAGGGAGCTGGCCGGCGGCGGCGCGCTCATCGACATGGGCGTGCACGCCATCGATACGGTGCGTTATCTGCTGGGCGACCCCGCTCCCGTCAGGGTGTATGCAGAGATATCTACCCGCTACGGCACATACGATGTCGACGATACCGCCGTGGTGGTGATCACCTGGGACAACGGCACCGTGTCGGTCGTCGAGAGCGGCTGGTGGCATCCCCACGCCGACGGCCCCGAAGCGGCTACACGTCTCTTCGGAACAAGAGGATATGGCAGTGTCTTCCCGACGTTTGTGAGAGATTTAGAGGGAGAGGAACAGAATATCACCCCTGCCGGGCTCACAAAAACCGAACATTGCGATCAGAGCATCTACACCCGGCAGATGGAATATTTAGTCAACTGCATCCGCGGGCGAAAACAACCCTCTCCCGGCCCGGAGGAGGGTCTCACGGTCATGAAGATCGTCGAGGCGGCGTATATATCTTCCCGGGAAAGACGGGTGGTGAAAATCTGAACGAAAGAACAATCATTCCCTTTCTTCAAGAAACTTAACCCAGACTACAGTAATATTAACATGTAGTCTACATAGACGGTTAATAAAATATGTAAATGGTTAAAATATCATCTGCATAAATTAATATTTAGTAAATAACCTTTTTCTATTCTCTTTACTTTTGATTTTACCTACTGTTTAAGTGAGGGGATGAATGTGTGGTATTGTGATGTTTATAACAATAAAAGATTCCTTTGTATGAGTCAGATCATATTATCTCTTAAATTATTAACCAAACCTAAAGCTTATGAAAAGAAGAATTTTACATGTGTTCTTTTTGCTTGCCTTTCTCACGACGAGTGTATGGGCGCAAAAGACAGTGACCGGTGTTGTCAAAGATGATGCCGGGGGGCCTTTGCCGGGGGCCAATGTGACGGTCGTCGGCACTACGCAGGGTACGATCACGGATGCGGATGGTCATTATTCCATCCAGGTGCCGGGGAACGATGCTGTGCTGAGGTTCTCCTTTGTGGGTATGGAGCCGCAGGAGATCCTGGTAGGCGATAAAACGGTGATCGATGTGACCTTGAAGAGTTCAGCGATCGGCCTGAGCGATGTGGTGGTGACAGCTCTGGGCATATCCCGGGAGACCAAGTCGCTGGGATATGCTGTAGATAAAGTGACGAGCGACGAACTGGACAAAGGTGGTACGGCCAACTATTTGAAGAATCTGGATGGTCATGTCACCGGAGTGAATATCACCAGTTTGAGTTCGGATCCCACTTCGTCCGTATTTGTGGTGATTCGGGGGGCTACCTCTATTGCCGGTGTGCAGAGCGGCCGTATTTCGGCCTCTGCTCAACCTCTGTATGTCATTGACGGGGTTCCTGTAGGAACGGGAGGAGTTTCCGTGACAGGAACCAGAGGTAATATTGATGCCGGAAATTTTATGTCTGAGCTGAATCCGGAAGATATTGAGAGTATCTCTGTACTTAAAGGGGCATCCGCAACTGCCTTATACGGGTCGGAGGGAGGAAACGGTGTGATATTAATTACCACAAAATCCGGCCGTGGCATGAAAAAAGGTATTGGTGTTACTTTTAATTCGGCCGTTACTTTTGACCAGGTATATAAAACATTACCGGTGCAGAACCTATATGCACGCGGCGATGCCCTGGAGAACGTTTTCGGGGATACTCCCAACCGCAACTGGGGGCCTTATTTCGGGGATGATCATAATAATTACCGTCAATGGGATATGGCTCAACAGCAGTTTATGGATGCACCCATTGTCAAAAAGGCAGATGCGGACCCGATGAAAGCTTTTGCCCGTACGGGGCTTACTTCTACTCAAAACCTTGCTGTAACAGGAAACTATGACAAAGGGAGTTTCCGTCTCTCTTATACGAATTTGGTCAACCAAGGAGTGATCCCGAATACTAAGACTTCCCGGAATACCATTGCTTTGGAGACTTCTTATAATGTGACAAAAAAGTTGAAGGTGAGCGGAACAGCTCAGTATATAAAAACATATGTTCCTAATAAAACCGGTATCACCGGGGATTACAAATCCAATGTGGTAGAAAATATTTATGCCAGGACACCGGATATGAACCCTTATTCAGAATGGACGGATGTATGGGTTAAAGGGTATGAAGGTTATATGCAGAACACTCCATACCTGGACTTTAAAAATTATCTAGGAAATGATGACCGTTATGACAGGAGAAATTACCGTGCCCGTAAACGTCAGAACCCCTATTTTTATGTAAATGAGATTATTAATATGTATTCCAGGGAGTCGGTAATTGGAAAAGTACAGTTAGATTGGGATATTTTTGATTTTCTGAAACTGACCGGTCGTACGGGACTTACCACCGTTATGTTCCATTCTCAGGAAAGAAAACCCTGGGACGCTTCGAAGTATTATCAGCATGGAGGATTCTGGACCAATGACAGCCAGAGTGCAAGGATTAATAATGATATTTTCCTGACGTTTGATAAAAAATTCGGGGATTTCAGTATCAACGCTTTACTCGGCTATAACTTCAGAATGGATAACAGCCAGTATACGAATTTGGGTGGAAAAGAGTTGGCACGTCCTTATGATTATTCTTTCAGTGCTATCCCAAGAGATAATCTTCAATATGGTTATCACTGGTATACCGGTAAGTATTCCAGTATTTATGGTACTGCATCCGTAGGATTTAAAAGTATGTTATACTTGGATCTTTCATTGCGCAAAGACTATGTGGGAATTACGGAACTGGAGAAAAACAGTTCGCTTTATCCGGGAGCATCTCTCAGTTGGCTGGTTTCGGAAACATTCACTATGCCGGAATGGATCAACCTGTTGAAAGTACGGGGTGGTATCGCCCAGGTGGGATACGGAATACCTACTTATCTGAATGTGGATACTTACGGTTTCACTGCAACCTGGAACGGAGCTACTGTCGGTACGGTGGGCGGTTCCGTTGTAAATCCCGATATCTTGCCTGAGGTGAACACCACTTATGAAGCCGGTCTGGAGACTAGAACGGTGGATAGCAGGGTTAACTTTGATTTTACGATCTTTGAAAAGGTGCATGCCAATCAAATCCAGGATATTCCGATCGTTTCTTCTTCAGGTTTTTCCAGTTACCGTACCAACATCGGTACCGTAACCTCCAAAGGGCTGGAAGCTTCTCTCGAGCTGGTTCCGGTGCGTACAAAAGACTGGGAGTGGTCGGTATCAGCCAACTTTACGAAATATAAAGCTACGGTTACCGAACTTGATCCGGCTTTTACCGAGAAATGGATCGGTTATGGCAGCAACAGCCGTCTGAGACTGAGAGAGGGTGAAGTGATTGGAAACCTTTATGCCAAAGAAGGTTTCTGGAGAGTGCAGAATCCTAGTAGTAAATATTATGGGATGATCATTCTGAAACAGTCATCGGGTACCCCTATTGAAAATGATGACCCGGAAAACCGTGATTATCTGGGAAATTTTAATCCCGATTTTATGATGGGTTTTACCACCTCGCTGAAATACAAGCGATTCTCACTTGATGCCGTGATGAGCTACCGCAATGGTGGAGTGTATATCTCCGAAAGTATGAAACGGCTGGCTGATGACGGAAAGGATCCTTATTCTTTGTCCGGTGATAACTTTTACTGGAGAGGAGGACGTTCCCATCACGGAGGATTTGCCTGGCCTAATGCAGCAGATGTAGTGTATGATAATGTTCGTTCTGTTAATGAGCAGGTGAACTCGGTCTACAATTATCAGATCAATGATGCATCATACTGGATCGGTGTCTATGTGGATCCGGTAGCCGTCGAGAACGGAGAAGTTGATCCCGAAGACCGCAATCTGCCTGACCAGTATTATATCCTCAACGGGGAAGATCCCAATACCACTTTTTATAAGGTTCCTGCAAGCATTGTGGGAAATACCTGGGATTTTCCGCAAACACGTACGTTTAGTGCGACCAACTTTAAGATAAGGGATATTGCACTTACCTATTATTTTCCAGTTGATTTTGCGCACAAAATGCACATGCAGGGAGGTTCATTCTCACTTACTGCACACAATATATATTTGTGGACGAAGAGTGGTCGGAATGAAGATCCCGAGACTGCTTTTGACGGTACATCCAGAAACCAGGGTGTGGCCCGATTCACGCTTCCTTCTGTACGTCAGATCGGGTTTAAGCTGAATGTATCGTTTTAAAGATGGATAAATCAAAAAATATCGTTATGAAAAAGAATAAAATTTTATCTCTGTTATTTATCCTCCTGCTTACGGTTTCCTGTTCCGATCAGTTGAGAAAAGAACAGTTGGAGCAGGCGGAGATCGTTGACCGGCTGACATCGGCACGCTATCTGTTGACCGGATCTATCGTGCGAATTTCTACGTTTTATCAGGAAAAAGCGTTCTCTGATGATAAGTTCAATGCTATCATGGAGTATTATATGCAGCTTTTTAGCGTTAAATCCCAGACATATGAAGAGTTTACAAAAGCACCTTCCAACTGGGGCAGAGAATATAAGTTGCTTTATGATACAAAAGCGGGTATTGATGTGGCTCAGGAAGAGGGACTTCCTTCGACGGCTGCAGCTCAGCAGATATTGCAGTGTTTCATGTTTGAGTACCTTACCAATATTTATGGAGATATCCCATATTCGGAGGCATTGCAGGGACGCGACGGTATTGTACAGCCCAAATTCGACAAGCAGGAAGATATCTACAACGGATTGCTGAAACAGCTGGATGAGGCTGTTGCCACCCTCTCCTCGTCATCCGACAAAATAGATCCTGAACAGGATCTCATGTTTGACGGAGACAAAGACAAGTGGATACGTTTTGCGAATTCACTGAAGATTCGTATGCTTGTCAACTCTTATGAAGCTTTTGGCGGTAGCAAAAAGGATCAATTGCAGACTGTAGCCAATGGCAAGATCATGGACGACAATCAATTCAATGCTGCCATGGCCTATGAAGGTACCAATGATGATAACTCCTGGTATTATGGTCAGACGGGTGACGATAACGAACTTACTCGGAGAAAACCTTCCGCCACTTTTGTGGAGGCGTTATTATCCAATAATGATCCACGTCTGACGGCATGGATCGGTCCGGCCAAGACTCCCTGGTCGGATACCATAGCCTCCGGTGTGGACAGCCGTTCCTATTCTGTGACCGATTATTACGGCAATGAGTTCACGGTCAATTTTATTAATACCGAAACGGCGGACAACCCCGATATCTATGCGGGATATCCTTTAAACCAATACATGGTCGGTGCTCCTGTACAGTCCAATATCACTCTTAAACTCTTCTGGGGTGACGAGAGTGGTGATGCTTATGATAACTGGAAGATGTCTTACTATAATCCCTATATCTTCGGACAGCGGTCTCATCCACTTTTCAAAGCGACTCTCATGGAAGCCAGCGAGGTGATGTTCCTGCTTGCAGAAGCAGCCCAGCGGGGGTGGATTAGCGGTAATGCTTCCGATTATTATAACAAGGCCATCCGTCTTAATATGGAACGCTGGGAGATCGCGGAAAGCGATATAACAAGCTATCTGACCGCCAATCCTCTTCCTTCGGATAATGTGGATGCGCTGAAAACCATTTTCTTTGAAAAATGGAAAACGCTTTTTACACAAACCCCGTCGGCCTGGATGGATTACAGAAGAGTAAAGCAACCACCACTTACCGCAGTGGAGAATAATATTAATTCCTACCCTTTCCCGTTGCGTTGGAGATATCCTACATATGAGGTGGATAACAATACGGCTAATGTGGAAGAAGCTGTTTCCCGTCTCGACAAAGGAGATGTTCAGGATGCGAAAATGTGGTTGTTGCAGAACGTGAATCCTGTTAAATAGACACACTGGAAAGGTTAATTGGGGAAGGGAAGGCGATATTTTGCCTTCCCTTCTTTTTAAGTAGTGATTATGGAAACATAATCCTTTGAAATAATAGCTATTCTGTCGGGAGATTTTAGTAATATTGAAGAAGAAAAGGTAAAACAGGGTATGATCTATAAGGGAAAATACAAAGTGTTTCATCCTTCACTTATCCGCACCTATCCGGTGGCGGAGCGCAGCAACAAGGTGCACCTGGACGACCTGGTCTCGCCGGAGGAGGTGTTGCGGACCGCTTATGATGTGCCTGCCCGTGTGGAGGAGCAGGTGACCCGTATTGCCGCAAAGATCGTGGAGCTGCGTCAAAAGGATCTGCCGGTGCTCTTCTTCACCGGAGCCCATCTGATCAAGAACGGCCTCGGCCCCCTGGTGGTCGACCTCGTGCAGCGCGGTATGTTCTCCCTCGTGGCCGGCAACGGCGCCACCTCCATTCACGACTTCGAGCTGTGCCTCTTCGGCGAGACCAGCGAGAACGTGCCGGCAGCTCTCGAGAAAGGAGAATTTGGCATGGCCTTCGAGTTCAACTACATCAATGCGGCCCTGATCGTGGGCAACCGCATGCGACTGGGGTATGGTGAGTCGGTGGGGCGCATGATGCATGATGCGACCTTCCGCCGCGCGGTGGAAGAGGTGCTGGGGCTCGACGAGGGGACGATCCGTTTTCAATATCCGGAGGTGAGTGTGCAGTATGCCTGCTATGAGAAGAACATCCCCCTTACCATCCATGCCGGCATCGGCACCGACGTGCTCGACCAGCACCGCTGGTTCGACGGCGAAGCCAAAGGGGGCTGCTCGGGACGCGACTTCCTGATCTATGCCGACGAGATCACCCGTTTCACGGAGGGAGGGATGGTGCTCAATATAGGCAGCGCCGTCACCGGCCCCGAGGTGTTCCTGAAAGCTGCCTCCATGGCCGGAAATATCGGCAGGGTGCCGGAGGGGATCATCACCGTCGACTTCGATATACGGCCTTACGACCCGGACAGCTTCTCCGACGAGTCGAAGGTGGGTTATTATTACCGCGACCAGAAAAGCATCGTGACACGTGTCCCCAAAGCTTATCATGGCGAGGGAATCTATGTGGGAGGGAACCAGAAGGTGACGGTGCCGCTGTTGTATAAGAGGATAGTTGAAGGGTTGAAGAGTTGATAGGGAGAGACGCGTGTGGGTTTGATGGGATTGCTTCGTCGGCTTCCGCTGTCGCTCCTCCTGCGTCGGAGCTATGGCGGACAAAGCCTCCTCGCAAAGTCCGGCTAACTCGAAACTCGATACTCAAAACTCATTAACTACGAACTACGAACTACTAACCACGAACCACTAACCACAGACCATGAACGACGAACGAATCAAAGAGATCCTGGAGAAGATAAATGATGTACGCCTGGCGGTGTATGGTGATTTTTGTCTGGACGCTTACTGGGTGATGGACCCCGACGGCTCGGAGGTCTCGG
>CAZYQV010000492.1:0-2763 GCA_964649775.1 uncultured Rikenellaceae bacterium | reverse complement strand
TACCATGCGTATGAGAAGACGGACAGCTCGTTGTTTGAGATCAACCCGGTGCTGAAGACGTCCGACGACAGGATCATTGCCGTGGACTGCAAGGTCAACCTGGACGACAATGCTTTGTTCCGTCACAAGGATTATATGGAGTTACGTGATCTTTCAGAGGAAGATCCTTCGGAGGTGGAGGCCGGCAAATACGGTCTTAACTTCATCAAGCTTGACGGCAATGTAGGATGTATGGTCAACGGTGCCGGCTTGGCCATGGCCACGATGGACATCATCAAGCTCTCCGGCGGGGAGCCTGCCAACTTCCTGGATGTGGGGGGTACTGCCAATGCCGAGACGGTAGAGGCCGGGTTCCGGATCATCCTGAAAGAGCCCAATGTGAAAGCGATCCTGATCAATATCTTTGGAGGTATTGTCCGTTGCGACCGTGTGGCGCAGGGGGTGGTCGATGCGTATCACTCGGTGGGGGATATCCCGGTGCCGGTGATCGTGCGTCTGCAGGGCACCAATGCCGAAGAGGGAAAAGAACTGATCGACAAGTCGGGGCTCAAGGTCTACTCGGCCATCACCCTGCAGGAGGCTGCAGACAAGGTGAAGGAGCTGGTAAGCTAGCCGCGAAAAAGATAATGAAAGATCCCGCCCCGGCGGGATTTTTTTTAGTCCGGTATCAGCTCCTGCTGACGGGGAGTGTCATACAGCGGGCTCCTCCACCGCCCCGCGGCAGCTCGGAGCCTTCGATGGTGATGACATAACGTTCATAACGGGAGAGCTCTTTTTTTCCGGCGATGACCTCGCGGGCCGGCAGCACATCAAAACCGTGTTTGTCCAGTTCTTCGATGGTGTAAACGTTGCGTGCGTAGCCGGTCACCTTGCCGGGAGCGAGAGCGAAGAAGTTGGCTCCGCTGTGCCATTGTTCCCTCTCCTGTATCCATTGGTCGTGGTCGCCGCCGCAGCGCAGAGGCTGCAGGTCCATCCCCGCCTCACGCATGCCGGCAGGGAGGTTGTCCACATACCGTATCTTTTTCACCCTGCCGTTGTCCACACCGATCATGACCGTCTGGTACTTCACGGGTTTGAGGATGATGGGCTCAAAGGTCATGCATGTATGATCGTCGAGGAGGGTGAAGACCATATCGAGATGGATAAATGATTCGGGCTGGTGGGGCAGTTCCTGGACGATGACGGTGAAGGGTTCTTTCCGTGACTGGCCCAGGTGGGCGATGATGCTGTCGATCCCTTTGGTGGAGGTGCGTATGCCGTTGCCTATGACGATGAGGTCGTGACGTGCTACGATGATGTCGCCGCCTTCCATACGCGCTTCGGGGTCGGGGAAAGACCTGCCGGTTACCACTTTGCTGTCCCGGAAACGGGGATGGTGCCGGAAGATAACATCCATGATGGCCGCCTCCCGCGAACGCACGGCCGTGGCCATGCGGCTGGTGAAGAAATGATCGAAGAGGGCAAAGCCGGAATCGCGGGTGAAGAAAAGGTTGTGGAGGGGACGCAGGGCATACTTCTCCCGGCTCAGGAAAGCCGTCAGGGTATCCTGTTTTTTCTCCACCCCTTCTATCAACAGGTTGACGAACTCCTCAACGGGAAGAGCCATCAGCTCCCCGGTGAGCCCCGAGCACTCCTCGCGGGAGCAGGTGTCGCGCGTGATGTCGTGTCGTATGTTCTCATCCTGCAAGACCTCTTTCAGCAGATCCCTCACCTCCAGCACCTCCGCATGGAGGGCCAGCACCTGGCGGAACGTCCTGTATTCGCTGCCTGCAATGGAGAGGTTGAGGATGTCGCTGTAGAGGAGCCGTTCGGCATCAGCGGGGGTCATGTTCTCTATCTCCGGTCCGGGCGTGTGGATGATGACGCTCTTCAGGGTAGTAGTTTCCGAAAAGATATTTGCACTGTTTCCCATGGCTGTAAAATGAACGGGTGAAAAATCATTTCAGGATCACCAGGGTGCCGGCGATCATATCGTGCAGCGCCTGTTTTTTCTCGGTGACCCCTGCCAGGATATATCCTATCAGGGAGGTCATATCGGTGATCATCTTGCTGAAGTAGCGGGCCGTGGCCCGGGCAAAAGTGATACGGTTGCCCTGAAGGTCGGTGACGATGGCCCCTACGGCCATCTTCCCCAGGGTGGCCTGTTTGGCGGACGACTGCATGAGCGCATAATAGAGCCAGCCGGCTAAGTACTTGATAAGGACGATCAGCAATACGGAGGCTAGGATCCCGGTGGCGCCGAGAAGATCAAGTTCCTCGCCGGACGGCTCATGGGATAATCCCATGGCCGAGAGTATCAGCGTGCCGATAAAAGGGAGGGTGAGCAGAAGCCCGCCGGCAAACAGGATCATGCTGTCGATGAGGTAGGCAACGAAACGGAGCCAGAAACCGGCATACCGGACCTGTTTTTTGTTTTCTTCTGGTAAAGTTTCCATCTTTGTCATATGTTGGGTTTGCAATGACCCGTAAGATAAGAATTTTTTATGTTGGGACATGGTGATTTTTATTATGAACGGGAGCGGGTGGCAAGTATCCTGATAGCGTTTTTGTTTTTTTCATTTACAGGTTTTCTGAACGGTCAGTCGCTGCATCATGACCGTCATACTGCTTTGGGGGGTGGCGGAGGTCTGTTGCTGATGTTCGGGGATATCGGCAGTATGGGGAAAGGGTATGACCTGAACCTGCATATTGTTCAGCAAATAGATAACAACTGGGCGGCGCGTGTACTGATCCAGTATGGCAATGCATCCGATTCGGATGAGG
>CAZYQV010000491.1:0-11161 GCA_964649775.1 uncultured Rikenellaceae bacterium | reverse complement strand
CCAGGATCAGCTCTGCCGCTTTCTGCAGAACCTCGTTCTTGGCCCCGGTGGATACCGTCCGCAGGAATACCGCCGCTTCCCGGGCCTGCTGTCCTTTTATCTCCAGTTCTTTGTGTGTCGCTTCCATTTGTATAGAAATTTAAGCATATTAGAAAATATATTTTATTCGTTCTGCAAATTCCGGTCCCGGCTCTTCAACCTTCCACCCCGTCGGTTTGATATCCCGGCAGGGCGGGATGTTTGAGGTTCGGTATGCCCTGACGGGCATGTTTGATGTGCCTGCGGCACGTTTGAAGTTTGGTATGGCTTTGCCATGTTTGGGGTTACAATCCTCAAACTCTCAGACCCTCAAACAAAGTTCCCCTCTTCTCCCCGGCCAGTATATGGCGGATCACTTCCGGGTCTTTCCCGTTGGTGATGATCATGTCGATCCCTGCATACATGGTGATGCGGGCGGCGTCCAGTTTCACGGACATCCCTCCCGTGCCGAAAGAGTTCCCGCTGCCTCCTGCCGAGCGTATGATCTCGGGAGAGAGCTCCCTGACGGTCTCGATGATGCGTGCCGAGGTGTCGTGCCGCGGGTCGGCAGTGTAAAGGCCGTTGATGTCGGAGAGGATGATCAGCAGGTCGGCCTGCATAAGCTCCGCCACGTTGGCCGCCAGCACGTCGTTGTTGCCGAAACGTATGCCGAAGGTGGAGACGGTATCGTTCTCGTTGATGACCGGGATAATGCCCATCTGCAGCAGTTTATGGAGTGTGTTGAAGGCGTTGGTCCGTTTCTCCTCTTCCTGCAGGCCGTCTTTGGTGAGGAGCACCTGGGCCACCGTTTCTCCGGCGTCCTCGAAGAATTTCTGGTAGATCTTCATCAGTTCGGCCTGTCCCACGGCTGCCAGCGCCTGTTTCTCGGCCAGGGTGTCGGGTTTTTTCTTCAGTCCCAGCAGTCCTCCCCCTACGGCGATGGCTCCCGACGACACCAGGATCACCTGCCGCCCCTGTTGTTTGATGTCCGAGAGCACACCGGCCAGTTGCTCGATGCGCTGCAGGTTGATCTTCCCGTTGCGAAAAGAGAGCGTCGAGCTGCCTACTTTCACCACCACGAGGGTACCGGTATTGTCTTTCCACTTTCTTTCCATCCTCTTTTTCTTTATGACTGGACGATCTCGGATACCAGTTTTTCCGGAAAAGAGAGTGTGAGATAGCCGGAGGTGGTCACTTTTTCTCTCAGGCCATGGATCTTTTCCAGGATCTCTTTTTCGGATATCTCCGTGAACTCTTTTTCTGTCCCGCGGCTGACGAGGTAGTAGGTCTCTTTTTCCAGTCCCTTGATGAGCAGCAGGTGGGCGTTCATCAGGAGCGACACGTCCCGTACCAGGTAATAGTTGTCATCCATCTCGATGTCTTCGGTAGATACGCTGTCGTTCTCATTGATGACGGGAATGATCTCCAGGGCCGACAGGTGTTCAAGGGTGTTGCGTGCATTTTTGCTCCGCTCACTGTCGGCAAAGATATCTCCGGTGAGCAGCACCTGTGCCACCGTCTGGTTGTACCCTTCGAAGTAACGGCGGTACAGCTTCATCAGCTCGGCCTGTCCCACGGCGGCCGTGGCCTGCTTGTCCACCAGCCCGTCGGGCTGGGCGGCGAGACCCAGCTTTCTGGCACCCAGGAAGATGGCTCCCGAGGTGACGATGAAGATGCGTACGCCGCTGTTGACAAGGTTGGAGAGGATCATCGTCAGCCGCTCCATGCGCGACGGATCAAACTCGCCGTGCCCGTCCAGCAGCACGCTGATCTCCACCTTCACCACGATCTTCAGAGGTTCTTCATGCATCATTGCCCGTCATTTTTCCGTTTCCTTCAGGAGTGCTTGCAGCGCCTGCTCTGCCGTCGTGTTGTCTGTCGCGGCGGCAGCCCGGTGCAGTTTCTCCCGTATCAGGTCGTTGCCGGGGTTGCCGATGCTGCCGGTATGTGTGTAAGAGACCTTCTCAGGACGGGAGTAAGTGCCGTCGGCGATCTCCTGTGCCACCCTCTTGTATGCTTCCCGGAAGGGGAGGCCTTCGCTGACCAGGCGGTTGACCTCTTCGACGCTGAAGAGGTACCTGTATTTCTCGTCCTCCAGGATGTCCTCTCTGATCTTCAGGTTCTCCAGCAGCAGGCGTGTGATGCGCAGGCAGTTGGCCAGGGTGTCGAAGGCCGGCAGGTACTCCTCTTTCAGCAGCTGGAAGTCGCGGTGGTACCCTGTGGGCAGGTTGGTGATGATCAGTTGTATCCCGTTGGGGAGGGCCTGCAGCTTGTTGCAGTGGCCCCGTACCAGTTCGAAGGCATCCGGGTTTTTTTTGTGGGGCATGATGCTCGAGCCGGTGGTGTAGGCGTCGGGCAGCTCCATGAAGCCGAAGTTCTGGTTCATGAAAAGCACGGCGTCCATGGCCAGGCGGGCGAGCGTAGAGGCTACCGAGGCCAGGGCCATGGCGGCGGTCTTCTCCGTCTTGCCGCGGCCTGCCTGGGCATATACGGCATTGACCGTCAGGGCTTCGAAGCCCAGCAGGCGGGTGGTCTCCTCCCGGTCGATGGGGAACGACGACCCGTAGCCGGCAGCCGACCCCAGGGGGTTCTGGTTGACCATGTGCCAGGCGGCGCCCAGCAGCAGCAGGTCGTCGGCCAGGCTCTCGGCAAAAGAGCCGAACCACAACCCGAAAGAGGAGGGCATAGCCACCTGGAAATGGGTGTACCCCGGCATGAGCACCTCGCGGTAGCGCGCGGCGAGTGTCAGCAGCACCTCCCCCAGGGCGACGATCTCCTGCCGCAGGAAAGCCAGACGGTCGCGCGTGAAAAGACGTATGTCGAGGATCACCTGGTCGTTGCGCGAGCGTGCCGTATGTACTTTTTTGCCCGCATCACCCAGCCGTTCGGTGAGCAGTTTCTCTACCTCGGAATGGACATCCTCGATGCCCTCTTCGATGACGAAACGGCCCTCCCTGATCTCTTCATATATCGTGCGCAGACCGGTCGTGAGCTGCTGCGCTTCGGCGGCGGTGATCAGCCCGCTCTTTGCCAGCATCTTCACATGGGCCAGTGACCCCAGCACATCGAAAGGGGCCAGCTCGAGGTCGAGGATGGCGTCCCTGCCGATGGTGAACTGCTCGATCGCTTTGTCGAGCGGTAAATCCTTTTCCCAGATCTTCTGCATTACTTCAGTTTTTCTATTTCGTTGAACGAGGCCAGGATGCCTTTGATGAGGGCCGAGCTGAGGCCGTGGTGTTCCATCTCGTTGAGGCCGGCGATGGTGACGCCGCGCGGGGTGGTCACCTTGTCGATCTCCTCCTCGGGATGGATGCCCGACTCCAGCAGCAGTTCGGCGGCGCCCTTGGCCACCTGCGCTGCGATCGTCTGGGCTTCCGGAGCGTGGAAGCCTATCTGTGTGCCTCCCTGCGAGATGGCGCGGATGACCCGCAGGAAATAGGCTATGCCGCAGGCGTTCAGGATGGTGGCGGCAGCCATCAGCTTTTCTTCGATGATATAGGTGCGTCCTACCATCTCAAAAAGTGTCTGTACCTCCGCCAGCTTCTCTTCCCCCGGCGTGTTGGCTGCCAGACCGGTCATCGACTCCAGCACCTCCACGGCTGTGTTGGGCATGGCACGGATGACAGGCATCTCCTTGCCGGCGTATGCTTCCGTCTCGGCGATAGAGAAATTGGTCACCACCGAGACGAGCGTATGGCGGCCGGCATCCAGGGAGGAGGCTATCTCCTGCAGCAGGTCACGTACCTGCCCGGGGCGTACCGCCAGGATCACGATGGAGGCCTCCTGCACGGCTGACCGGTTGTCGGAGGTGGTGACCACCCCTTGCTCCTGCAATGCCTGCAGCTTCTCCACACGGCGGCGGGTGACGGTGAGCAGGGAAGGATCGGTCGCGCCGTCGGCCAGAAAACCTTTGGCAATGGCTGACCCGATATTCCCCCCTCCGAGAATAGCGATTTTCTTGTTCATGACTGGGTGTTTTTTTTCCGGTCTGTTGCTGCCGGAGGATCAGTTGATGGTATAAATATGGTTCTTTTTGTGCTTGCTCACGATGGCATGGTGGGCCATCAGACGCACAGCATTGATCTTGATGAAACCCTTGCTGTCTTTCTGGTCGAACCCTCCTTCGATGTCCATGCTCGAGAGATCCTGATCATAGAGCGAGCTGGGCGACTCCCGCCCGTCGATGATCACGTTCCCCTTGTACAGGGTGAGGAACACCCTGCCGTCGATCAGTTCCTGGCTCTTGCGGATGGCTGCCATCAGGAAGTCCATCTCCGGACTGAACCAGAAACCGTAATAGACCAGTTCGGCGAATTTGGGTGTAAGCATGTTCCGCAGACGCATCACCTCGCGGTCCATGGCAATGCCCTCAATATCCTGGTGCGCTTTGAAGAGGATCTCGCCGGCAGGGGTTTCATAGATGCCTCTTGACTTGATGCCCACAAAACGGTTCTCCACCATGTCGAGGAGGCCGATGCCGTGTTTGCAGCCCAGCTCATTGGCATACATGAACAGCTCCAGCGGATCGCTCTTCTCGGTGCCGTCCTCCCGGTTGATGATCTTCACCGGCGTGCCGTCCTTAAATTCAATGATGATGCTCTCCGCCTCATCGGGGGCATCGAACGGGTGGGTGATCTTTGAGAGGATCTTTTTGTCCCCTTTCAGGGCAGGATCCTCCAGGATACCGGCCTCGTGGCTGATGTGCATGAGGTTGTCATCCTCACTGTATGGCTTGTCCTTGGTGGCTTTCACCGGGATGCCGGCCTCTTCGGCATACCGGATCATGTCGGGACGCCCTTTGAACTCCCCGAGGAACTCTGCATCTTTCCAGGGGGAGAAGACGACGATTTTGGGATTGAGCGCATAAAAAGAGAGCTCAAAACGCACCTGGTCGTTCCCTTTTCCTGTGGCGCCGTGGGAGACCACGGTGGCCCCCAGCTTGTTGGCAGCGTCGATCATGCGCTTGGCGATGAGCGGACGGGCCAGCGCCGTACCCAGCAGGTAACGGCTCTCATAAATGGCATTGGCCCGGATGGCCGGGAAAATATAGTCGGTCACGAACTCCCGTTTGAGGTCGTCGATGATCACCTCCCGTGCCCCTATCTTCAGGGCTTTTTCACGTACTTCGTCAAAGTTGTCATCCTGTCCCACATCGGCAACATAAGCGGTCACTTCATTGCCGCGGTCGATCAGCCATTTGAGAATGACAGAGGTATCCAGTCCCCCGCTGTAAGCAAGGACGATCTTTTGGTTTTTCATTTTTCGGTAAGATTAAAAGATTTATGAATATTTATGATTTTGCGATCTTTTGTGTGATATCGGGGAAGATCCACTGAAGGGCTTTCTTTACCGCCTCACGGCTCACTCCGTCGCGCGGGATGATCAGGATGGTGTCGTCGCCCGCGATGGTGCCGGCCAGCTCATAGCGCCTGGCACGGTCGATGGCGATGGCCAGCATGTTGGCATAACCCGGCAACGTCCTGATCAGGGCCAGCTGCTGGGCAAACTCCAGCGATACAAAGCCGTCGCCGGCTGCCGGCGTAGCCTCGGTGGCCGGATCCAGACGCGCCGTCTCATCCAGTACATACTTGTACCGGCCATCCCGGAACGGGATCTTTCCCGCCCGCAAAAACTTCAGGTCACGCGACAAAGTCGCCTGCGTAACCTGATAGCCCCGCTCTATCAACATCTTCAATAACTGCTCCTGGTTGTATACGTCATGGTCACGTATCAACTGGCGAATAAGATACAATCTGCTGTTTTTGTCATTCATGGTGAATAAATATGTAAATACGCTGCAAATTTATGCATTTTTATTTTACCAATAAAAAATTTTGAATTATTTTTCGCACAATTTTTCAGGGAGTTCTCAGATGCTATCTTTGCACCGGGGAAAGGAACAGGAGGCCGGGATCGTCAAGTGCCTCTGTTGCAGGAGGGTGTCGAAAAAATAACAGGGAAAACCATAACACGTGAAGAAAAAATCATTGAAAAAAGTTTTGCTGCTCGGTTCGGGAGCGCTGAAGATCGGTGAGGCGGGCGAGTTTGATTATTCGGGTTCGCAGGCCCTGAAGGCGATGCGGGAGGAGGGGATCGCCACGGTGCTCATCAATCCCAACATTGCCACCGTGCAGACCTCGGAAAAGATCGCGGACAAGATCTATTTTCTCCCGGTGACCCCCTATTTTGTCGAGCAGGTGATCAAAAAAGAGAAGCCCGACGGGATCCTGCTCTCGTTTGGCGGACAGACAGCCCTCAATTGTGGCATCGACCTGTATAAGGAAGGTGTTCTCGGGAAATATGATCTGGAGGTGCTGGGTACGCCCATCCAGGCGATCATGGACACGGAAGACCGTGAGTTCTTCGTCAACAAGCTGAAGGAGATCGATGTGAAGACCCCGCGCAGTCATGCTGTCACCAACCTGGAGGATGCGCTGGCGGCGGGCAGGGAGCTGGGGTTCCCGGTGATCATCCGTTCCGCCTACACGCTGGGCGGGCAGGGCAGTGCTTTTTGCCAGGATGAACAGGAGCTGAGGGAGCAGGCCGGCAAGGCGTTTTCCTATACGGGACAGATCCTGGTGGAGGAGTCGCTGAAAGGATGGAAAGAGGTGGAGTATGAGGTGGTACGCGACCGTTTTGACAACTGCATCACCGTCTGTAACATGGAGAATTTCGATCCCCTGGGCATCCATACGGGCGAGAGCATTGTGGTGGCGCCGTCGCAGACGCTCACCAACAGCGAATATCATAAGCTGCGGGCCCTTTCCATCAAGGTGATCCGCCATATAGGAATTGTCGGGGAGTGCAACATACAGTATGCCCTGGATCCGGAGTCGGAGGACTACCGTGTCATCGAGGTGAATGCCCGTCTGTCGCGCTCTTCCGCGCTGGCCTCCAAGGCGACGGGCTATCCCCTGGCCTTTGTGGCAGCCAAGCTGGCCGTGGGCTACGGCCTCCACCAGCTGAAGAATGCCGTCACCAAGACCACCACCGCCTTCTTCGAGCCGGCACTCGATTACATTGTCTGCAAGATACCGCGGTGGGACCTGAACAAGTTCGAGGGGGTATCCCATCTTATCGGCAGCAGCATGAAAAGTGTGGGGGAGGTGATGTCCATAGGACGTACCTTCGAGGAAGCCATACAGAAAGGGCTCCGGATGATCGGTCAGGGCATGCATGGCTTTGTGGGCAACCGCAGCCTTACCTTTGATAATATAGAAGAGGAGCTGGCCCAACCCACCGACATGCGTATCTTCGTCATCGCCGATGCTTTTGAGAAAGGCTATTCCATCGACCGCATCTATGAACTGACAAAGATCGACCGGTGGTTTCTGTACAAGTTGAAGAACATCTTCGACCTGAAGAACGAGCTTTCGGGCGTGAACCGTCTGGAGGAGCTGGATGATGACAAGCTGCGGGAGGCCAAGGTAGAGGGTTTCTCCGATTTCCAGATCGCCCGTTTTGTCCTCGACCCTCCCACAGAGAAGATGGATGAGGCGTTGCTGGCCGTGCGGCAGCACCGGAAGGAGAGGGACATTGTGCCGTACGTGAAACAGATCGATACGCTGGCAGCGGAATATCCGGCCCTCACCAACTATCTCTACCTCACCTACAGCGCCGACGAACACGACATCGATTTCGGGGATGAGGAGAAGTCGGTGATCATCCTCGGCTCGGGAGCCTACCGTATCGGCAGCAGCGTGGAGTTCGACTGGTGCGGCGTGAGTGCGCTACACACCGTCCAGGAGAAAGGATACCGCTCGGTGATCATCAACTACAACCCCGAGACGGTGAGCACCGATTATGATATCTCCGACCGGCTCTATTTCGACGAGCTCTCTTTCGAGCGGGTGCTCGACATTACCGACCTGGAGCATCCTTACGGCGTGGTGGTCTCCACCGGCGGCCAGATACCCAACAACCTGGCCATGCGGCTCTACCACCGGCAGGTGCCGGTGCTGGGCACCTCACCGGTATCCATCGACCGGGCGGAGAACCGCCATAAGTTCTCCTCCATGCTCGACATGCTGAAGGTGGACCAGCCCCGCTGGAAAGAGCTGACCAGCCTCGACGACATCCATCACTTCGTGGATGAGATCGGCTTCCCGGTGCTGATACGTCCCTCCTACGTGCTGTCGGGCGCCGCCATGAACGTGGTCTCCAACGAGGAGGAGCTGGATCATTTCCTCCGTCTGGCGGCCGACGTGTCGAAACAGTATCCTGTGGTGGTCACCGAGTTCATCCAGGAGGCGAAAGAGATAGAGATCGATGCTGTGGCCCGCGAAGGAGAGATCATGGCTTATGCCATCTCCGAGCATGTGGAGTTCGCCGGCGTACACTCGGGCGACGCCACGATGGTCTTCCCGCCACAGAAAATCTACCTTGAGACGGTTCGCCGCATCAAGCAAATCTCCCGCGAGATAGCCCGTGAGCTGAACATCTCCGGGCCTTTCAATATGCAGTTCCTGGCCAAGGACAACCAGATCAAGGTGATCGAGTGTAACCTGCGGGCCTCGCGCAGCATGCCTTTCGTGTCGAAGGTGCTGAAGGTGAACCTCATCGACCTGGCCACCCGTATCATGCTGGGCGAGGAGGTGGAGCCGCTCAACAAGTCGATCTTCGAGCTCGACTATGTGGGGGTGAAAGCGCCGCAGTTCTCTTTCTCCCGTTTGCAGCTTACCGACCCCGTCCTGGGGGTGGACATGTCGTCTACCGGCGAGGTGGGCTGCCTGGGCGATGATTTTTACGAGGGGGTGCTGAAGGCGATGCTCTCGGTGGGGTACCACATCCCGCAGAAGGGCATCCTCCTCTCCACAGGACCGGCCCGCTCGAAGGTGGAGCTGATCAACAGCGCAAGGGCCCTGCTGGAGAAAGGGTATACCCTTTATGCCACGCGCGGTACGAAGAGTTTTTACGATCAATATGATATCGAGACCACCCTGGCTTACTGGCCCGACGAGGAAAAACACCCCAACACCCTCGACCTGATACGCGAGAGAAAGGTGGATCTGGTGGTGAACATCCCCAAGAACCTCTCGAAAGATGAGCTGGACAACGACTACATGATCCGGCGCAGCGCCGTCGATTACAACATCCCCCTCATTACCAATGCCCGGCTGGCCAGCGCTTTTATCCTGGCTTTCTGTAAGTATGATATCGGTGAGCTCTCCATCAGCTCATGGGACGAATATAAGTAAGAAAAGAAGATGATCACGGTAAGGGAAGCCCGTACGCAGGAATATGCTGTCATCGCCGGATTCCAGGTGGCCATGGCTGCCGAGACGGAGGCGTTGCAGCTCGACAGGGACGTGGTGGAGCAGGGTGTACGGGAAGTGTTCCGGAGGCCTGACCTCGGGAGATATTTCGTGGCGGATGACGGCGGGCATGTGGTGGCCTCGCTGCTGATCACCTACGAGTGGAGCGACTGGCGTGCTGCGACGGTCTGGTGGATACAGTCGGTGTATGTGTTGCCGGAGGAGCGGCGGAAAGGTGTCTTCTCGGCGATGTACCGGCATATCCGTGAGCTGGTGATGGCCGACGACACTGTCTCGGGCATCCGCCTCTATGTGGACAAGAGCAACGAACGTGCCCGTGCCGTATACAGCCGTCTGCAGATGGACGGTGAGCATTATGCCCTATACGAATGGATGAAATAGTCCGTGTACTTTTCTTCTCTCCCCTGCCGCAGGGCCTCTTCCTGCTGCTCTTCCTCCTGTACCTTTGGATGATCCTGTGGTTCCGCCGCGGCTGGTGCCGCCTCGAACCTTTTGAGGAGTCCTGCCGTGATCCCCGCAGGAAGGTGACGGTCATCGTCCCCTGCCGCAACGAGGCGGACCACCTGCCGGCGCTGGCGGAGGCCCTGGCGGCCCAGTCTTACCCGGCAGACCTTACGGAGATCGTTTTTGTCGACGACCACTCTGCCGACAACAGCCGCACCGTGATGGAGCAGCTGGCCGGGCGCTACGGCAACATACGGGTGATGCGGAACAGGGGCCGCGGCAAGAAAGAAGCACTGCTCACTGCCCTGGAGAGCTGTACGACAGAGTGGGTCTTCACCACCGACGCGGACGGCCGGCCGGGGAAAGAGTGGATCGCCGTGATGATGGCATATCAGCGAAGAACAGGCGCCTCTTTCATCGCCGGACCGGTGGAGGTCGTGGCGGGGAAAGGTTTTTTCTCCCGTTTCCGGGTGTTGGAGTTTTACAGCCTCACGGGTGCCGGCCTGGGGGCTGCCGCCCACGGCCATCCCCTCTATTGCAACGGCGCCAGCCTGGCCTACGAAAGAAAGGTGGTGGAACGGTACGGCGACCCGCTGCGCAGGAAGATCCCGGGAGGGGATGATGTCTTTCTGCTGCATGCCGTGAAGAGAGACGATCCCGCTGCCGTTCGTTTTCTGAAATCGCGTGCTGCTGCGGTCACCGTCAGCGAGGAAGAGGACATACGTTCTTTTTTTCATCAGCGGCGACGCTGGGCCTCCAAGGCTACGGCCTACCGCGACAGCGATACGATCATCACGGCCTTGCTGGTGCTGCTGATGAACATGCTCCTGCTCTTCACCTTGTTTGCAGGCTTCTTCCGGTGGGAGTGGTGGTTATGGTGCGGCCTTCTGTGGGGTGTCAAAAGCGTTGCCGACCTGCTGCTCCTGAAAGAGGTCGTCTCTTTTTACGGGCAGCGTCCCTTGTTGCGCATCTTCCCCGCGGCGCAGTTCCTTTATCCTTTTTATCTTGCCGGGACAGCCCTCGCCGGGATCTTTTCCTTTTCGTTGAGGAAGGAAGGCTGGTGATCCTCCTTCCGTACCTCAGAATTTCATTCTTATCTGTGCCTTTATCTCCGTACGGTGCGGGACAGCTACCTCCTCCGGTCCTCTGCCTGCTGTCTGCCGGTCGCTCCACGAGGTGCGGGCCACGCGCAATGCGGCAAAGAGGTGCTGCTGCAAACGGTAAGTGCCCATAAAGTACCAGCGGAGACCTCTGCCCGTCAGGGAGGGGGTGGAAAAAGCGTACAGGAGATCATTCTCGTAGGTATAGACCCTCGTGGGATATTTTGTGTCGAACAGGCCGAAACGCATCATCATCGCAAAGGGGATCCTGTCATGATGATACTGCAGGTCCTGACAGACAAAGAAACCATGATCGCGGGAGAG